>NZ_JBHSBN010000009.1:0-224525 GCF_042650605.1 Micromonospora zhanjiangensis
CCCCTGCGGAGCAGCCCACGACCGAGACGTCAACGCCGCCATCAACATCAAGGCCGCCGGACAGGCGGACTTCAACGACCGCGGAGCGCACATAAGACCAGGACTCGTCCCGGCAGCGCGCAGTGAAACGGTAACCCACCCGCACGTTGCGCCCTCCACGCGCAGCGTGGAGGGAATCCTCGTCCTGCAGGGCGAGGAGGATGTCAATGGAACGACACCCGATGCGCACAAACGACCCGGCCCACGACGCGCGAACGCGGCGGGGCGGTGTTCAGGGCCCGCAGCGAGGTGCTGCGGCGCCGGGGGGGTCGGTGGCGGGTGCGCGGGCGGGCGGTGGCCGGGTGCGCGGGCGGGAAGCGGTCAGGGGCGGGCGCGCAGGGTGTCGACGGCCAGCCGGGCGGCCTCACCGATGGCCAGGTCGACGTCGACCGGACGGGCTCCGGGCCGGTCCACCCGGGCGAACACCGCCAGCGCGTACCTTTCACCGGCCGGGAACTCGGCGACGCCGGCCTCCATCTGCAACTGGGGCAGCGTGCCGCTCTTGGCCGCCACGCGTACGCCGGGCGGGAAGCCGGAGGCCAGCCGGGTCCGGGACACCTGCCGGGCCATCAGCGCCCGGACCAGCTCGCAGGCCGATGTCGGGCCGGCCCGGTCGGTCCAGATCAGTTCCAGTAGCCGGGTGATCTCGCGAGCGGTGCCCGAGGTGGTCCGCTCGGGGTCGTAGATGCTCAGTTCCCGGACCCGCTCCGGCGACAGGGTGGGGAAGATCCGGGCGAACTCGGCCTCGTCCCGGGCACCGACGTCGGCCAGCATCGACTCGACCAGTTGCCGCGGTCCGCCGATCACCCGCAGCCCGGTCAACCCCAACTCGGCGGCGAGCAGGACCAGCAGCTCCCGCCCACCGATCCGGCGCAGCAGCAGGTCGGCGGCGGTGTTGTCGCTCACCGACATGGCGAAGTAGGCCAGGTCACGCAGGGACACCTCGGCGTCGTCCGCGCAGCCGCCGGTGCCCCAGCCGCCCAGCCGGTCGACCGCCCGGACGGTCATCCGCTCGGTCGGGTCGACCTGCCCGGCCGCGGCCTGCCGGGCGAACTCCAGCACCAGCAGGATCTTGAAGACGGAGGCGAGCACCACCGGCTCGTCGGCGCGGACCGCCAGTTCGCGCCCGTCGGCCAGGTCCACCGCGCGTAGGTGACCGGTCGCCCCGACCCGCGCGAAGACCCGGTCCACCCGCTCGGCTGCCGCACTCCCCCGATCCCGCACCGTCCTCACGATAGAGCCGGGGCGTAGGGTGCCGCCGTGGACCTGCTCCGACACCTGCGGCAGTTCGTGGTGGTGGCGCGGGAGCTGCACTTCGGTCGGGCGGCCGAGCTGCTGGGCATCGCGCAGCCGCCGCTGAGTCAGTCGATCCAGCGGTTGGAACGCGAGCTCGGTGTGGAGTTGTTCGACCGGTCGCGTCGCCGGATCCGGCTCACCACGGCCGGGCAACTGCTGCTCGCCGAGGCGGACAGCCTGCTCGCCGGGCAGGAGCGGCTGCACAACCTGATGCGCCAGGTCCGGGACGGCGCGCTGGGCACGCTCCGGGCCGGGGTGCCACCGGACACCCCCGCGGTGACGCTGCGGACGCTGCTGGCCGACCTCGCCGAGCAGGCTCCGGGGCTGGACGTCGACCTGCACGAGCTGACCACCGCCGAGCAGCTGCGGACGCTGGCCGAGGGTCGGCTCGACGTCGGGCTGGTGCACCATCCCGTGCCCGCCGACGACCTGCGCCTCGGCCGGGTGGTGGAGGAGCCGCTGGGTGTCCTGCTGCCCCGGGACGGCGCGCTGGCCCGGGATCCGGAGTTGGAGCTGGCCGCGCTGGCCGGGCTGGACCTGATCCTCCCGCCCCGGGCCGCCGCACCCGGCTGGCACGACCACGTGCTGACGGTGTGCCGGGAGCACGGCTACGTACCCGGGCGGGTCCGGCCCGCCGGTAACCCGGAGTTCCTGTTCGGCCTGGTGCTCGGCGGGCACGGGGTGGCCTTCGGCCCGGCGGCGCTGGCCCGGCGCGAGCCGCGGCTGGCCTGGCGGCCGGTGGTCGGGCAGCCGTTGGCGCGGCGGGTCTCGGCGGCGTGGCCGGCCCGGTCCGCGCACCCGGCCGCGCCGATGTTCGCCGAGCGCGCCGCGGCGGTGCTGGCCGGCGCCGAGCCGGCCGCCCCGGTGCTGGGCGCGGCGGATCCGGCGGTCCGGCCGTGGCTGGTGCTCTACGGCGACGGGTCGACCGCTCCGGAGCGTGACCGGTCGCTCGCATAGCTCCCGGATCACCGGTACGCCGCGTGACAAAGTGGGTTGCCTGGATAGGACATCAGTCTCACCACGCCGAGCCGGATCGCCGAGAACTTCGCGCTGTTCGACTTCGAGCTGGACCAGGCCGACGTGGACCGGATCAGCGCCCTGGACAAGGGCGAGGCCGGCCGCAACGGCCCGAACCCGGACGCCTTCGACTACGTACCGGGCTGACGCCGGTCAGCTTCCTTGATCCGTTCCCCGCCCCGTAGGCTGCGCTGGGCACGCACCAGCGACGCGTACGGGGCGGGGTGTTTTTGTCGATGCTGGAGCTGGACGGGTCCGATCCTCGGGTGGTCGGGGAGTACGCCCTCGTGGGACGGCTCGGTGAGGGCGGCATGGGCCGCGTCTACAAAGGCCGCTCCCCCGGCGGCCGGACCGTCGCGGTCAAGGTCGCCCGAGCCGAACTCGGCGCCGACCCCGCCTTCCGCGCCCGCTTCCGCAGCGAGATCGCCGCCGCCCGCAAAGTCGGCGGCTTCCACACCGCCCACGTCGTCGACGCCGACCCCGACGCCAACCCACCCTGGATGGTCACCGCCTACATCCCCGGCCCCTCCCTCGCCGACCACATCGCCACCCACGGACCCATGGACGAAACCGCGCTACGCGCCCTCGGCGCCGCCCTCGCCGAAGCACTCCGCGCCATCCACGCCTGCGGCCTCGTCCACCGCGACCTCAAACCATCCAACATCATCATCAGCGACGACGGACCCCGCGTCCTCGACTTCGGCATCGCCCACGCCCTCCAAGAAACCCGCCTCACCGGCACCCACATGCTCATCGGCACCCCCGGCTACCTCGCCCCAGAACAAATCCAGGACAAAACCGTCGGACCCCCCTGCGACATCTTCGCCCTCGGCGCCGTCCTCACCCACGCCGCCGGCGGCACACCCTTCGGCACCACCGGCGGACACATGGCCCTCCTCTACCGCGCCATCCACGACCAACCCGACCTCAACGCCGTTCCCCCAGCACTACAACCCGTCATCGCCGCCTGCCTCGCCAAGAACCCCACCCAACGACCCACCCCCGACCAACTCCTCACCACCCTCACCACCAGAACGACACCACACCCCGACCGACCCGCGGTACACGGCGACGCCGTACCGGTCCGCAGCACGAGAGGCGGGGCCGACGCCGTACCGGCCGACGGAGCCGGCGCCGCACCGGTCTGGACCGTACGGGAGGAAGCCGCGCCGACGGTGTGGGGCGTCACCGACCCGACCAGCCCGACCACGGCGAACCCGGTGCCGCCGGCCCCGCGCTCGCCGTTGCCGCCCACCCGGCGCGACGCACCGCCACTCGTTCGACCGGCGCTGCCGCCGACCCGTGTGGCGGGGCCGGTCTCGGCCGGGGTGGCCCCGGCCGGGCCGCCCCTGGTGTTCGAGGCGCCGCCGTCGTTGGAGCGGCTGTTGGCGGCGCCTCCGCTCTTCGCGATGATGGCGGCCGTCACCTTGGTCGGTATCGTCCTCGCCTCGGTGCAGGAGTACGGACCGACGCTGCGGACCATCTACGGCACGGTCGCGACCCTGCTCGACCTGGGCCTACTGGCCGGCGTCATGGTCGTGCTGGGCGCGAAGAGGACCGTGACGCTGGACGAGAACGGGCTCACCGTCCGGCAGCGACGCGGGCTGGGCGCCAACCGCGAGTTGGCCCTGCCGTGGCAGGTCATCACTGCGATCGGTCGGGTCGGGCCGCTCGACCGCCTCCGGGTGCGGATCCGACTTCGCGAGCCGGTGACCGGTCGGCTGGCGATGGGCGGCGTGAGCCACTTCGCGCCCGATCTGGTGGAGGTGGACGTTCCCTGGCCACCGCGCCGACGGCTGCTGCGTCGGATGGTCGACCATGCACCGACCCCGTCCGACCATCACCCGGACAGCGGCGCGCGAATCCTCGGCCAAGCCGTCCGCACGTACGCCCCGGGCGTCGGTCTCCATTACCTCTGAACGCGCCGACGACCTCGAACCACGGCGTCGTGGTGGACCGGAGGTGTGCGGAAGTGCCCCCGGCTATGGAGAGAGCGATAACCGGGGGCACTTCCGCACATCAAGGCGGGGTCAGCCGGCCGTGGAGCGGAAGACCGGGTAGTAGCCGCCGGACTGACCGGCCGAGGTCGGGTGGTACGAGATGTTGATGTCGACGATGTTCAGGGCGTGCAGCCACTTGCTGCCGTAGCTGCACAGCTGGTGCCCGACGAAGCTGGACCGCACGTCGGCGAAGCGGAAGCCGTGCCGGGAGGCGGCCTGGCTGAGCACCCCGTCGAGCAGGTTGATCCCCTCGTTGATCTTCGCCCGGGACTCGGCGCTGAGTCCGACGCAGACCGTGCCGAGCTGGTAGAAGACCGGGTAGTCGACGACCACCACGCGGGCGTTCGGCGCCTTCGACCGGATTCCGTTGTAGACGTTGTCGAGCAGCCCCGGCAGCGTGCTCTGCACCTTGTTCTCGGCCACCTGGACGGCGTTGACGCATTCGGTGGTGCCCTGCAGCACGCAGGTGGTCATGATGCTGCTGAACCCGACGTCGTTGCCGCCGACGGTGACGCTGACCAGCGTGGTGCTGCTGGACAGCGCGGAGAGCTGCGAGTTGATCACGTCCGAGGTGGTGGCACCGGAGCAGGCCACCGAGGTGAACGACGCGGGGGCGTTGGCGGCGGCCCACAGTGCCGGGTAGGCGTTCGGGCTGCGCTTGCAACTGCCGCTCTCACTGCCGGCGCCGAGACCGGCGGCGTACGAGTCGCCGAGGGCGACGTAGCGGTCGCCGGCGGCGGCCTGGGCGGGGTTCGCCAGCGTGAACGTGGCGACGATGGCTGTCAGCGAGGTGGCGGCCAGGGTAGCGAGACGGGATCTCCGCACGTCGTCCTCCGGGGGTAAAGGATGATCAGTGCGAATATAGATACCATTAGATAAACCTGTTGCGGAAGAGTTAAAGTTGTAACCGGTTCGCCGCAAGATCCTTTGTATCGCTGGTGTAACGCCCGGCGTCCGACCGACGCCTGTAGAGGCAGTACGTTGTCCTCCCCCCACGAGGAACCTGGCGGTCGGCGGAGAGAACAGCCTCCCCAGCCCGCCGACCGCCAGGTTCCTCCCCCCGGCCCGGCGTCCGGTGTGGAGCGGTCCGGCCGGACGGCGCCGGTTCACCGCCGGCGGATTCGATTTCCGGCCGATCGGCCGATGCCTTATGGACAGACGCCGGTGGTCGCTGTCCGTCACAATCACGGGAATGTACGGGTTGTTTCTGTTGGCCGAGCGGTCCGCCGCCGAGGGTCGACCACTGGCCCTGGTTCTCGTCTTCGAGGGCCTCTTCACCGTGGTGCCGCTCCTGATCACGGTGCTGTCCCTGGTCGCCGCGCGACGCGGCCGGCAGCCGGTGCGGCGACCGTCGGGACACCCGTGGACCTGGGCCGCGGTCGCGGCGACCTGGATCCTGACGCTGGTGGTGCTGGCGGTCCCCGCCCGACCCGCGACGGTGGTCCTGGTGATGGTGTCCCAGTGGTTGACCTTCCTGGCCGGCCTGCTCACCGACTCCACCCGGCGGGGGCAGCAGATCACGGCCCAGCGGCTGCCCTGACGGTCCGGAGTCACCGCGGCCCCATCCCGCCGGCGGGACCGGACCGGCGCCCCGGCGGGACCGGACCGGCGCCGTCGGAGCACCGGACCGGCTTCATGATTCGGCTCTCCCTCGCGTGGGGGAGGGTGTTCCCGTGCGGGAGCGAGGTGTCCGGCCGTCCCGGCGGCGAGAGTCGGTGAGGAACGACAACCGACGCCCCGGAGGGGATCGCATGACCACGCTCACCCAGGCATCCGTACCGGTCGGACGGCTGCGTACCGCGTGGCGGGCCGCCCACGCACCGGTGGCCGGCGTGCCACGCTGGGCGGCGATCACCGCCTACGTCGTACCGTTGACGGCGCTGCCGGCGAGCCTGTGGCGAATCGCCGCGGTCACCTGCCATCTGCCGCTGATCAGCGACGCCGCGCGCTCCGAGGACGGCGGCAACCTGCCGACCTGGCTGCCGGTCGAGGTGTACGTGGTGCTGCTGTCGGTCTTCTCCGAGGTGGTGGCGTTCACCGCCGTCGGATTGATCGCCCGCTGGGGCGAGGTGTGGCCGCGCTGGCTGCCCGGCCTGCGCGGCCGGCGGGTGCCGCCGCTGGCCGCCGTCGTCCCGGCGACCCTCGGCGCGCTGGCGCTGACCCTCCTGTGGACCGCCGTCACGGTGAACGCGCTCACCGGGCGTGACCTGCAGGGCCGCCCGCTGTCCGAGATGGCGGCCACGATGACCAGCGGTTGGCAGACCGTGGTCCTGGTGGTCAGCTACCTGCCGCTACTGCTCTGGGGCCCGCTGCTCGGCGTGCTCACCGTGGCGTACTGGCGGCGGCGGACCGGGGCGGTGCCGGCCGTCCGGTCGGCCCGGTTCACCCGCGTTCGAGGTTCCTGATCATCGTTTCCAGGCTGGCGACCGTCCGCCGGTAGTCGTCGGCGGTCAGGCCGGCCGTGGTCAGCTCGCGCGTCACCCGTACCTCGCCGGCCAGGGTGTCGAACAGGGTGCGGCCGGTGTCGGTGAGCGCGTAGTCGGTGCCGCGCCGGACGAGACCCCGCCGGACGAGCGGTACGAGGTGCTGTTCGGCGGTCTCGCCGGCGGACCGGTCCAGGAACGGCGCGACGGCGTCGTCCAGGGCGTCCGGCGGAGTGGGAGCGTCGGCGAGGGTACGCCGGCCTTGCCGGTCACGGCCTTGCCGGTCACGGCCTTGCCGGTCACGGCCTTGCCAGGTCGAGGCGTCGCCCGTCGAGGCGTTGCCGGGCGAGCCGGTGCGCCGCCGCGGCCGGGGTGTCGCCGGTACGCGCGGCGTCGGCCAGGATGCGCGCCAGCGTGTCACCGATGCCGCGGACCCGGGCGACGGCCCGTTCGGTGGTCTCGTGGTGCAGTTCGACGGCGGTGGCGTGGATGATGCCGCCGGCGCTGACCACGAAGTCCGGTGCCCACAGGATGCCGCGCCGGTGCAGCAGGTCGGCGGTGGCGGGCGCGTCGAGTTGGTTGTTGGCCGGACCCGCGACGGCGGCGCAGCGCAGCCGCGGCACCGTGTCCGGGTTGAGGATGCCGCCGAGCGCGGCCGGCACCAGCACGTCCACCTCGCACCCGAGCGCGTCCTCGGGTTCCCGCCAGGTGGCGCCGAGTTCGTCGGCGAGGGCCCGCCGGCCGGGGTCGACGTCGGTCACCACGAGGTCCGCCCCCGCGGCGGCGAGCTGCCGGGCGAGGTGACCGCCGACCCGGCCGAGCCCCAGGACGGCGAGGCGGCGGCCGGCCGGTTCCGGCGACCCGAACGCGGCCGCGCACAGGGCACGCAGCGCGGCGACGACGCCGGTGGCGGTGTGCACCGACGAGTCACCGCTGCCGCCGTCCGCCGGCGGCCGGCAGAAGGCGTACGGGGTGCGTTCGGCGATGATGGTCATGTCCCGGGGGCCGGTGCCGATGTCCGGGCCGGTCGCGTAGGCGCCGGCCAGCTCGGCGATGGTGTCGGCGACGTCGTGCAGGATCGCCCGTCGGGCGGCCGGGCCCGGGACGTACCCGGTCGGTAGGGCGACGACGGTCTTGCCGCCGCCGTTCGGCAGGCCCGCGACGGCGCACTTGTCCGTCATGGCGGCGGACAGCCGCAGGGCGTCGTCCAGCGCCTCGGTCCAGTGCCGGTAGCCGGTGAGCCGGCAGCCGCCGATGGCCTGGCCCAGGACGGTCGAGTGCACGGCCACGACGACCGGTACGCCGGACCGCGGGCCGCGCCGGACGCGGACCTGCTCGTGCTCCAGCGGCGGGCCGGACCCGCTCGGCGGACCGTCCTGCGAGATCGGGCGCATGGCGACAACCTCCGTACGTGAGTCGGACAACACGCCGAAAGTTAGCCGTCTCCACGTCTGAATTGGACGATGATCGAACGATATTCGGACGTCGAAGGGAATTTCCGGCCGTGGACGAACTTGATTCGGCGATCGTGCGGCATCTGCAGCGCGATGCCCGGCAGACCAACCGGGACCTGGCCCGGGCGCTCGGCGTCGCCCCGTCCACCTGCCTGGAGCGGGTACGCGCGCTCCGGGAGCGGGGCGTGATCGCCGGCTACCACGCCGAGATCAGCCTGCCGGCGCTGGGCCGGCACGTGCAGGCGTTGCTGCACGTGCAGGTCCGGCCGCTCAGCCGCGAGGTCATCGAGTCGTTCAAGCGCTACGTGACCCCGCTGCCCGAGGTGCTGTCCGTGTTCGTGGTGGCCGGCGGCGACGACTTCCTGGTCCACGTCGCCGTGCCGAGCGTGGACGCGTTGCACGCGTTCCTGATGGACAAGGTCAGCAAGCGGCGGGAGATCGTCGGCTTCCGCAGCTCGATCATCTATCAGCACTCCCGCAACCAGGTGCTCGCGCCGCTGCCGACCCGGCCGGAGTCGTCACCCTGAGCCGTCGCCACCGCCCGACTCCGAGCCGCCGCCCGGTTCGACCACGGTCAACAGGTACGTCGAGTGGACCACCACCGGTGCGGTGTCGCCGCCGGCGGCGTCGACGAAGCAGCGCCGCAGGTCGGCGAGCAACCCGTCCCACGCCCCGGTCGACTCCAGTTCGGACCGTTGCGCCTGCAGGTGACCGGCGGTACGGGTCCAGAAGCCGACCGCCTCGTCGGCGGTGCGGAACTCGAAACGCACCGACGACGTACCGCTGGCGACCGACGCTCCCGCCGCCCCGAACAGCCCACGGACGAAGTCCGGGTCGCCCCACCTGACCGGTGGCGTACCCGCCGGATCCGGCGGCGGCAGGTACGGCGCCATCGCCCGGTTGGTGGCGGACATGAAACTGTCCGGCGTCCACGCGGCCACCACGACCCGCCCGTCGGGCCGACAGCACCGCAGCAGTTCGCCGGCCGCGGTCCGGGGGTCGGGCGCGTACATCGAGGCGAAGACGGACAGCACCCGGTCGAAGCTGTGGTCGGGCGCGTCGATCCGTTCCGCGACGCCGTCGCGCCAGGTGACGGTGAGGTCTTCCCGCTCGGCCCGACCGGCCGCCACGGCGAGCAGTCGCGCCGTCGGGTCCGTGCCGGTCACCCGGGCACCCGCGCGGGCGGCGAGCAGGGCGGCGTTGCCGGTGCCGGTGCCGACGTCCAGCACCCGCTGGCCGGCGCGGATCCCGGCCGCGTCGACCACCGCCGCCGCGGCGGGGAGCAGGCGGTCGGCCATGGCGGGATAGTCACCCGCGGCCCAGGTGTTGGTCTGCCCGCCACCGGTTGATGTCATCGCCGTACTCCCGACCGTTTGTGGTGTCGAAACCGCACCGGCACAGCATGCCGTACCGGTGCCGTTTCCCACCTCCCCCGGCCGCGGCCCGGTCACAGCGGTCGCACGTACCCGGCGCGCCACTGCGGCGACGGGTCCGAACCCGGACACGTCCAGTACTCCCGGCCGTCGACGACCCTCCCGTCCCGGACCGTCCAGAACGACGCCACCCGGTGCAGCCCCATGGTGTCGTGCGGGACCTCCACCTCGGACGCCACCCGCTCGCCGTCGGCCACGATCCGGAGCACGTCGATGGACCATCCCTCCGGATACTCCGCGTTAATCCGTACGTAGTTGTCGCGGCCGACGATCCGCTCGGCGCTGACCGGCCACTCCACCACCACGTCCTCGGCCAGCAACCCACCGAGCCCGACCCAGTCCCGGGCCTGCATGCGATCCCACAGCTCACGAACGATCTTTGCTGACTCCATGCGCACATCCTGGCAGCGACCACCGACAAAAACGGCGAACGCCCGTGCCCGGTGGGATTGCGCGCAGCGGGTCGTGCGTGCCGCGCGGTACGTCCGGGCGGCCGACCAACGGAATCCGGCGAACCGGTGGGGCCGGCGGACAGCCCCGCGGTCGCGCCGGGTCGCGGCCGATTCCCGCGGAAGTGACGGATCCGCTGGCTACGATGGCGCGATGCGTGAGACGGAAGCAGAACTCGACGAACTCCAGACCCTGCTCGACGCTTCGCTGGCTCGTTCCACCGCCCACGCCCGCTCGATCATCGACGGGCGCACCATCACCGCGCGGCAGCTCACCCAGGTCCTGACCGGCATGTGCACGTTGGCACTGTCGACCGTGACGGCGCGGAGCGAGCCGCGGATCAGCGGCGCGGACGGGCACTTCCTGCACGGCCGGTGGCACTTCGGCACGGCACGCGGCGCCGCCAAGGCCCGTCATCTCGCCGCCCGCCCCGCCGCCAGTGTCGCGCATCTGCGCGGTGAGGATCTGGGCGTCTTCACCCACGGCAGGGTGGAGATTCTCAATCCCCGGGACGGCGAGCCGGCCGCCGACTGGCCGGACCTGCTGGCGTACTTCAAGGACTTCTACGGTGACGACGCGTTCGACTGGGACGAGGACATCGTCTACTACCGGCTGCACCCGCACTGGATGACCGTTTACGCGCCGGACGTCGACAAGCTCCTCGCCGGCTGACCGTGGCGGCGCCGGGGCTCAGGGCTGGTCGCCGCTCTCGATGGTCGTGGTCAGCTTCTTGAGCAGCCGGTTGAGGGTGGCCAGCTCCCCCTGGGACAGGACGCCCAGCAGCGCCTCCTCGTCGCGGCCGCGCAGCGCCATGGCCCGCCGCCAGATGGCCACGCCCGCGCCGGTGGCCTCCACCTCGATGCCGCGCCGGTCGGTGGGGCTGGGGGTGCGCTTGAGGTAGCCCGCCCTCTCCAGGGCGTCGAGCCGGCCGGTCATTCCGGCCGGGGAGACGCCGAGGTCCTCCGCCAGCGCCCGCGGCGAGGCCCGACCGGGGGTGTCCCGGATCATCAGGTGGTGCAGCGTCTCGTACTCGGAGGGTTGCAGGCCCACCTCGGTGGCCGCGCTCCGGGCGCTGTCCTTGAAGTGCCGGTTGACCTTGCCGATCCGGACGGTGGCGGCCTCGATCTCGTCGTCGAAGGACACGTCGATCCAGTGGTCCCGCCAGCGGGCGACGTGTCGGTCGGCGAAGTCCTGACCCATGACCGGATCCTAACAGTCGTTCGGTGGCGAAAAGTTCGTTGACAAATTATTTGCTGGCGAAATAGTTTCCCTCCATGACCGCTGCCCCGATCCTCGCGCCGGATGCCGCCTCGCCCTGGCGCTCGCCACCCTTCCGCCAGCTGATGGCCGGCCGCACCCTGATCAGTCTCGGCTCGGCGATCACCCCCGTGGCGATGGCGCTCGCGGTGCTCCGGCTCGGCGGTTCCGCCACCGACCTCGGCCTGGTGGTGGCCGCGTACGCGCTGCTCGACGTGGTCACCACGCTCTTCGCCGGCGTGCTCGGCGACCGGTTCTCCCGCACCGCCCTGATGCGCGGCTCCGCCGCACTGGCCTGCGTCTCCCAGGCCGTCGTGGCGGTGAGCCTGGGTACGGGCGTGGCGAGCGTACCGATGCTCGCGGTCATGAGCGCCCTCAACGGTGCCCTGGCCGCGATCGCCGGTCCGAGTTCCCGGGCCGTGGTGCCGCAGACCGTGCCCGCCGCGGCGCTGCCGACCGCGGTCTCGGTGCTGCGGCTGGCGCAGAACACCGCCATGGTGCTGGGTTTCAGCCTCGGCGGCCTGCTGGTCAGTCTCTTCGGACCGGGTTGGGCGATCGGCGTCAACGCCGCGGTCTCCGCCGCCGCGGCGGTCTGCTTCACCGTCATGACGGTCGCGCCGCTGGCCGCCCCCGCGGCCGGCTCGCTCCTCGGCGACCTGGGCGCCGGCGCCCGCGAGGTCTTCCGGCACACCTGGCTCTGGGTGCTGATCATCCAGGCGCTGGTCTACCACCTGGTCTACGGCGGCGTACAGGGCGTCGTCGGGCCGGTCATGGTGACCCGGATCTTCGGCGAGGCGGCGTGGGGCTGGTCCCTGGCCGCGTTGATGGTCGGCTTCATGGCCGGCGGCGTCGTCACGTTGCGCTACCGCCCGAGCCGGATGCTGCTGTCCGGTACCGCCTTCCTGGCCCTGACCGCCTGCTTCCCGCTGGCCATGGCGCTGCCCGTACCGCTGTGGGTGGTGCTGGCCGGCGCCTTCCTGCACGGCTTCGGCCTGGAGATCTTCAGCGTCAACTGGGACCTGGCGATCCAGCAGAACATCGCCCCCGACAAGCTGGCCCGGGTCTTCGCCTTCGACCAGGTCGGCTCGTTCGTGATGCGCCCGCTCGGCCTGGTCCTGGTCGGCCCGGTCGCCGAGCGGCTCGGCGAACGCCACTGGCTCGTCGTCACGGCCGCCGTGATGGCCGGCTCGACCGCCCTGGCCCTGCTGCCGCCCTCCGTGCGCGGCCTGCGCCGCCAGTCACCGCCGGCCACCCCCACCCCATCGCCGTCCGACCCCGTCGCACCCCCGCCGTCCGACCCCGTCACACCGCCGCGACCCGATCGCGTCCCGGCCGCCGCCGGCGACCAGCCGGCTCCCTGACCGGTCCCTTCCGGGTACGCCGACAGCGCGACCCGATGCTGCGCCGACTGGGGAATCTCAGTGTCGCTCCAACAGCACTCAGATTCCCCAGTTCGGCGCGCCTCGTCTGTTTCTGCTTTCCGACGACGTGCCCGCAACCACCGGACGGAGCCGGATGCGGTCAGCGGGAGCCGGTGGCGGGGCCGGAGTGGCCGGCGGCGAAGGCCAGCAGGAGGGCCGCGGTCCGCTGCGGGTCCTCCAGCATGGGCGAGTGCCCCACGTCGGGCAGCACCTCGACCGTCGCGCCCGGGACGGCCCGGTAATCGGCGGCCGAGGAGGACCGCCACCTCCGGTCCTGCTGGCCGAAGATCACCAGCAGCGGCCGACCGAGGTCCGCCAGCCGTTCGGGCAGCGGACGCTGCCCCAGATATTCCTCGGCCGCCTTCGACGTCGCGGTCAGCGAGTGGTACGTCATGCCGCGCACGTCGTCGACAATCCCTTGTGGAACCCGGTAACCGGGCCGACTCACCGCGGTGCTCAGTCCCCGGCGCAGAATGCCGTCGGTCCGCGCCCGCCACAGCAGCTGCCCCAGCACGGGCACGAACAACAACTGGCCGACGGGTCCGTCCGAGATGAAGGCGTCCAGCCGGGGCCCGGTGTCCACGAGTACGAGTGCGGTCACCAGGTCATTGCGCTGTTCGGTGAGCGCGGTGGCGACGTATCCGCCGGTGGAATGGGCGACGACCAGGGCCCGCCGTACGCCGAGCCGGTTCAGCACCTCGCCCACCCGGCGGCCCTGGTCCGGGATCGAGTAGCCGTCGCCGGCCGGCTTGGCCGACCCGCCGTGCCCGAGCAGGTCGACCCGGACGACCCGGTACGACGCGGCCAGCGCCGGCACCACGGCGTCCCACCACCGGGTCGAACCGGCGAGCCCGTGGACCAGCACCAGCACCGGGGCATCGGGCGGCCCGTCCTGCCGTACGTGGACGCTGCCACCGGCAACGGTCACCATCGAATCCCCCATGGGTTCACCTTCCTGCCTCGACACCAGCATCGCGTTTACCAACAGCAGCATGATCACCGCGAGCGGGACGACCACGGCCACGACGCGCCGCCTACGACGGTTCCACGCGCGCCCGGTGCCCAGTCCCCTGTCGGTACCGGCGTGCGCTTGACCATCGCCGACGTGCGCCCCTCCGGCACCCGCCGACGACTTGCCATCGCCCGCGCGCGACTCCTCGCCGCCTGCGTGCGACTCGGCATCGTCAGCGGGTCGCTCGTCGGTGCCCGCACGCGGTGCACCGTCGCCAGCGCGTGACCCCTTGCCGCCCGCGGGCGGGTCGCCGTGGCCCGCGGGCGGGCCGGTGTCGTTGGGCTGTGCGGCCCGGGAGGACGTCGTCATGGGCCCACTGTCGCCGGCCGCGCCCGCTCCGGATTGAACGAATGTTCCCGTCGACCGGCGCGGATAGCATGTGCCGATGCGGTTCACCGTACGCCGCCGGGCCGGTGCGATCGTGTGGGACGTGGCACGGCCCGCGCGACCCGGCCGGCTGCCCGGAGTCGGCATGACCGGATTCCGGGACCACGGCACCGGCGCGGCCGGTCCGCAGGTGATCCCGCACCCGGCCGTGACGCTGGCCCTGGACTTCGGTGCCGGCCCGCTCGTGGTGGCCGACGCCGTCGGGCGGGAACGGTCCGGCAGCCTCGTCGCCGGACTGGGCTTCGGACCCGGTCCACTCTGGGTGCGGGGCGCGCACTTCGAAGCCGTACAGGTGCGGTTGTCGCCCTTGGTGGCGCCCGCGCTGCTGGGGATCTCCCCCGGTGAGCTGGACGGCGCCGTGGTGTCCCTGGACGGCCTGTGGGGCCGGGAGGCGGCCCGGGCGCGCGAGCGGCTGGCCACCGTCGCGGCGTGGCCGGACCGGTTCGCGCTGGTCGGGGCGCTGCTCGCCGACCGGCGGCGGACGCGGTGGTCGGTGGACCCGGAGGTGGCCCGGGCCTGGCACCGGATCGTCGCCGGCGGCGGCCGGGTCCGGGTGGACGGGCTGGCGGCCGAGGTCGGCTGGAGCCGCAAACGCCTGTGGACCCGGTTCCGGGCGCAGATCGGCCTGCCGCCGAAGCAGGCGGCGAAGCTGGTCCGGTTCGACCGGGCCGCCCACCGACTGGCCGCGGGCGGGCCCGCCGCCCGGGTCGCGGCCGACACCGGGTACGCCGACCAGGCCCACCTGCACCGGGACGTCATGACCTTCACCGGCCTGACCCCGGCCACCATGGCCGGCGAGCCCTGGCTGGCGGTGGACGACCTCGCCTGGCCGACCACCGGACCCACGCACCTGAGCCGGTAGGCATGTTCCGCGGTCGTGCCGGCTGGCTACCATTGCGCCGCCGAGCCGGCCCTCGCCCGGCCGTCGGCGCGCACGCGGAACCGCCATACCACTCATTACGGGGACAGCACCTGATGGACACGACGAACACCGGACAACCGCCGACCGAGACGGCACCCACCTGCTTCCGGCACCCGAAGCGGGAGACGTACGTGCGGTGCAGCCGGTGCGAGCGGCCCATCTGCCCGGACTGCATGCGGGAGGCGCCGGTCGGGTTCCGCTGCCCGGAGTGTGTCCGGGACGAGAACCGCACCGTACGGCAGTCCCGGACCGTCTTCGGCGGTCGATCCGTCGGACGGCCGGTGGTGACGTACACGCTGATCGCGCTCAACGTCCTGGTGTACCTGGTGGAGCTGGTCCGGCCGTCGATCGTCGGCCAGTTCGACAACCTCGGCACCGGGCTGGTGGACGACAGCGGCCGACGCTTCGTGGACGACGGTTACAGCTATCCCGGGTACCACTTCGCCGGCATCGCCAACGGCGAGTGGTACCGGCTGATCACCTCGACGTTCCTGCACCTGCAGCCGACCGAGGGCATCTTCGGGATCACACACATCCTGTTCAACATGTACTGGCTCTGGCTGCTCGGGCGGATCCTGGAGGAGCGGCTGGGCGTACTGCGCTTCCTGGCCGTGTACCTGCTCTCCGCGCTGGGCGGCTCGGTGCTGTTCTTCCTGGTCGACCCGCACGGCAGCGCGGTCGGCGCGTCGGGCGCGATCTACGGCCTGGCGGCCTGCTACTTCGTGGTCAGCCGCCGGCTGGGTTACCAGCCGCTGGACCGCAACCGGATGCTGATCTGGTTGATCCTGTGGCTGGTGCTGTCCGCGGGCTTCACCGCGTGGGAGGGCCACCTCGGCGGGCTGCTGGTCGGCGGCGCGGCGGCGGTGGGCATGGCGTACGCGCCGCAGCGGCGCCGCGGCCTGGTGCAGGCGGCCGTGGTGGTGGCCCTCGTCGTCCTCCTGGCCGCGCTGGTCGTGCTGAAGTCGGCGGGCCTCGACGCGTCCCCGTGACGGGTGTGCCGGGCGGACCAGCCGCCCGGCGGCCCCGTCGAGAGGCGCGAACGTGAGGTTCAGGGCGCCTTCGGATTCGCCGGGGAACCCGGCCCGGTGGCCGGTCCGACGGGCGTTCCGGTACGGGCGGCCCGTGCGGCACCCCAGTCGTAGAGTGCCTGCAGCACCGGCGCGAGGCTGGCCCCTTCCTCCGTGAGCCGGTACTCGACGTGCGGCGGCGTGGTGTCATGGTCGTACCGCAGGATCAGCCCGTCGGCCACCAACTCGCGCAGTCGTTGGCTGAGCATCTTTTCGCTCACCCCCGGCATCCGGCGGCGTAGTTCACCGTAGCGGTGTACGCCCTCCTTGAGGTGGGCCAGGATCACCGGCCGCCACTTGCCGCCGATGATGTCGACGGCGAGTTCCACCGGACAGTGGTACCGCTCGGGCATCGTGAGCCTCCCCGGGGGTACGCACCAGAAGGTGCGTACTTGATCACTTCGGTTGTGGATGCTGGGCTGTCACCATGGTCGTCGAATACATCAGATACCGGGTGCCCGAGAAACGGCGTGCCGACTTCGAGCCCGCGTACGAACGGGCCGCCGAGGCGTTACGCGCCGCGCCGCAGTGCGTGGACTACGAGTTGAGCCGCTGCGCGGACGATCCGGGCTGCTACATCCTGCGCATCACCTGGACCTCGGCGGACGACCACCTGCGCGGTTTCCGCGGCGGCCCGGTGTTCGGCCGGTTCTTCGCCGCCGTCAAGCCGTTCGTCGAGGACATCGAGGAAATGCGGCACTACCACCGGACGTCCGTCGCCGGCCGCGGTGGCGCCGCCCTACCGGACATCGACACTACAGCGCGTACCCGGGTCCCGTGAGGCACCCGGACATGGATGATCCGCTCTGTAGGACGATGGTGGCCCCCGCGCGGGTTGCCGCGCCGGATCACTGTGGAGGAACGTGTGCGCAGAGTAGCGCGACGACTGGCCATCTCGATCACCGCCGCGGCCGTGGCCACCGTGGCACTCGCCTCGCCGGCCCAGGCCGCGAGCAACCCGTACAGCGCGGCGCAGGCCTGCGCCACCGACTTCGGCGGCTCCTGGGCCAGCGTCAGCGACGGCCACCGGTCGATCACCGCGCCGGACGGCACCAGGGTGGGCGACGTGTACCTGATGTACAACAGCGGCACCGGCTACAACTGCGTGGCCACCATCAAGCGGGTCGCCGTCGGCTCGTCGACCGGCGTCTCCGCCGGGATCCGGGTGGAGGGCAGTTCCTGGGCCTACCGGTCCGGGAACTACAAGTACTACCAGACGATCCAGCGGTCCGCGGTGGACAAGTGCGTGATGTACACCGGTGAGGTGCTGTACGGCACCAGCTGGCAGGGCGGCGGCCGGTTGAGCTGGGGCAACTGCGGCTGAGCCGCCCCGACGCCCGGTACCGGCGACGGGCCGGTACCGGGACGCTCGGGACGGCAGTACGTCCGCCGGGCCGTTCGGGACGGCTGCGTGTCAGCCGGCCCGCTCGGCACGGCTGTGTGTCAGCCGGGCCGGCCGCTCGGCGTCACGTCAGGTGCCGGGCGAAGAACCGGTTCCCGGCGTCCGCCTCGAAGTGCGGGACGCCGGTGTGCCCGCCCATGTTGGCGTGCAGCGTCTTCTCCTTCGAGCCGAACGCGTCGAACAGGTCCAGGGCCTGCTGCCGGTCGTTCCCCTCGTCGTCCCACTGCAGCAGGACGTGCAGCGGGATGGTGACCTGCCGGGCCTCGGCGAACATGCCGCGGGGCACGTAACTCCCGGCGAACAGCAGAGCCGCCGCGACGCGCGGCTCGACCACCGCCAGCCGTACGCCGATGGCGATCACCCCGCCCGCGTACCCGACCGGGCCGTCGATGATCCCGGGCAGTTCGAGAAGCGCGTCGATGGTGGCCCGCAGTTCCGGGACCGCCTGCTCGACCAGCGGGAGGACGAGCCGGTCCACGACGTCGTCGCCGGGCCGCTCGCCGGCCGCCAAGGCCCGGCGCAGATCGGCGCGGGCCTCCTCGACGGCGGCCAGCCGGGGTCGGTCCCCGCCGCCCGGCAGTTCGATGGTGGCCGCGGCGAAGCCCTGCGCCACGGTGTGCCGGGCCCGGGCCGCCAGCCGGGGATACATCCGGCGCAGTCCGCCGGGGTGCCCCATCAGGATCAGCGGGACCGGTACGGACTCGGCGGCGGATTCGGGCGTCCACAGGATGCCGGGGACGTCGCCGAGGGTGAACTCGCGTTCGAGGACGCCGTCGTCGAGGCGTTGTTCGGTGGTGAAGTTCATGGCCGTGCCTTTCGGGAGTGCTCGTGTGACGGCGCTCCCGGACGACCTATCGTCCGACCGTGACTCCCGAGAGGAACACCCATGTCGATACTGCGTTCACGGGTACCACCTCCTCGTTCCCTGGCACGGCCCCCGGACGGTAGCAGCGGTCACCACGACCCGCCAACGGGTTTTCGCGGAGGCTCCGCCATGCATCAGTCGGCGGGTCGCCAGACGCTACGGGCCATCGGGCAACCGCCTCCGGTCAGAACTCGCCGTTGGCGTGCTGCTGCGATCCGCCGCCCGGCCCGTACTCCCCGAAGCCGAAGACGTGGAAGGGATCCGTGATGGGATCGCTTGGGTCGACGGGCGGCGCCGGCGGCTGGACGACCGGCTGACCGTCCACCAGGGCCTTGACGGCCTCCACCAGCCCACCCGACCCGAGCAGCGCGAAGATCCCGCCGAAGATCAGCCGGACGGCCAGGGTGCCGGCACCCCAACCGGCGACGGACACCAGCCCGAGCAGCACGGAGGCGCCGAACGCGGCCAGGGCCGCGCAGAATACCGCCGTCACGGCGACCGAGGCACGCTCGGCCCGCGTCATTGCTCGGGTTAGTCGTGGCATGGAGTCAGGATAGGGACGATCCGATCGACGGTCGTGACCCTCGCTCCGCTTCTCGCGGATCGAGCCAAATCCGTCAACCGCCCCACCGGTCGCGCCGGGGATCCACGCCCGGTCCTTGCCCGCGGTCGGTGGCGGGGAGGGGGCGGCTTGACGCGGCACCCGGGGAACAGGATGCTGAGGGACATGTCGGACGTCACCGCCAGCGATCGTTCGTTCACCTCGACGGTCGCGCGGGAGGTGCTCGACAAGGCATGCGACCTGGTCGGCCTGCGCGCCGACGACGCCAGCCTGATCCGCTTCGGTTCCAACGCCATCTTCGAGCTGCGCGGGACCCCGGTGGTGGTCCGGGTCGGCCGCTCGCCGGAACGGATGCCGGTCTTCGAGCGCGAGCTGTGCGTGGCCCGTTGGCTGGCCGACCACGACGTCCCGACCGTGCGGCCGTACGACGGCGTGGAGCACCCGCTGGACGTGAACGGTCATCCGGTCTCGTTCTGGCACCGGGTGGAGAGCGCCGACCCGCCACCGGGCGCCGCCGACCTGGCCCGGCTGCTGCGCGGCTTCCACGCCGCCGGCGACAGTCCGTGCGAACTGCCGACGCTGGACCCGCTGGGCGACGTACCGGCTCGCCTCGCCGCGGCCCGTGGCATCGCCGACGAGGACCTGGACTTCCTGCGCGGCCGGGCCGAGGAGCTGCACCGCCGCTACGGCGAGCTGACCTTCGAGCTGCCGGCCGGGCCGCTGCACGGCGACGCGTACGTGGGAAACCTGCTCGGCCGGCCGGGCGCCGCCGTGCTGCTGGACTACGAGTCGGCGGCCGTCGGCCCGCGCGAGTGGGACCTCACCCCGGTCGCGGTGGCCCACCGCCGGCTGGGGCTGCCGGACCGCGACAACGCGGCCTTCACCGAGGCGTACGGGCACGACGTCACCGCCTGGGCCGGCTTCCCGGTGCTGGCCGGTATCCGCGAGGTCACCATGACCACCTGGCTGATGCAGAACGTCGGTGAGGGCCAACACCTGGCCGACGAGTTCCGGCTCCGGGTGCGGTCCCTGCGCGACGGCGACGACACCGCCACCTGGCATGCCTTCTGACGTCGCACCCGCCGACACGGCCCCACCCGCCGACGCGGCCCCACCCGCCGACACGGTCCCACCCGCCGACGCGCCGACCGTCGCGCCCCAAGCCTCGGACCCGCCGCCCGTCGCCACCGTCTGGCGGGTCGACCCGCCGACCAGCCGACAGACAGTCAGGATCACCAACATCTACGGCACCCGCTGGGAGGACGTCCGGCACCCCGGCAACGACGGCGCGCTGACCCGGCACCTGCGCTTCGGCCGGCTCGCCCGGTACGTCGAACTGGCCCAGGACCAGCTCCCGCACGTCGCCGACCGGCTCGACCTCGACCCGGCCACCCTGACGTTCCGCCGCTGGAACCCCGACGGCGCCGTGTCCGCCGCGCGACTGTGGACGATCGTGCTGCCGTCCGGCCAGGCCGTCGTCGCGCTCACCCTCGACGTCACCGCCGACCCGCTGGAAACGATCGAGCTGCTGGAGGACTGCTACGCCCTGGATGTCAGCGTCGACGGGACCGCCCTGGAGACGTACGCCTGCGAAAGGGCGACCGGCGACGGCGCCGCCTGCCCGGGCATGGTCTTCGAACCGGAACGCCATCAGGTCGTCTTCGCGCGCAGCCTGCCCACGGCGGACGCCGAGGACATCACCCAGAAGCTCATCTACCGCAGCCACCTGCCGTACCGGCGGGAGTTCAGCGCCATCAGCTATCCGGCCGAGCTGAACCGGCGGCCCGGCGCGACCGTGGCGGTCGGCCCCTACGTCAGCGTGCTCACCGGCCAGCAGGACTACATCGAGAACTGCGCCTTCGTCTCGGCAGCGCAGGCCGTCGGGAGCTGGGTGCGGCTGCGCTGGATCCGCGACGAGGCGTACGAGGATCTGCGCCTGTTCCGGCAGACTCCGGCCGACGGGCGGAGCCTGACCACCCGCCGCCGTACCCTGGAACGCGTGGTCAACCAGCTCGGCAACCTGGAGCTGGAACTCAGCTACAGCGTCGAATCCACCGCCGACCTGGAGATCCTGGTCCCGTCGCTGCGGGTCGCCGGCTACCACAACACGCTGTTCGACTGCATGGGCCTGTCCGCCAAGGCCGGCACCGTGGGCCGGATGCTGCAACGCCTGGACCGGGCCATCCGCGCCGACCTGACCGCCATCGAGAGCATCGAACGCCGCGCCGACGAGGAACGCCGCACCCGCTGGGCCATCGCCGTCGGCTTCCTCAGCACCGTCGCCCTGCCGATCACCCTGATCCTGGCGTTCTTCGGCATCAACGCCCGCGAGGTCGACCAGAGCCTGTCCATCTTCGACCACCACTACCTGACGCTGTACCTCTTCGTCGCCCTGGTCGTAGCGCTCGGCCTGGTGCTCTCCTTCGGCCTCTACGTCCAGCAACGCCTGCTGGCCCGCCGCGACCGCCGCACGCCGCCGCCCGCGACGACCCGCACGGCCGTCCCGCTCACCGCCCCGATCCCCCGCCAACCGGCCGCCGTCCCCACCCCACCGCGACCCCACTCCACCACGGCCCCCGCCCGCGACCGGCCGGGTCCGTGACGGACCTCGGCGGTACGCGGACAGGGGCGCTCACCGTCCGATCAGGTTGGACGCGGGTGGCGGCTTGTCAGGTGGCCATCCAGACCGTCACGCCTGCGCGGATCTGGTTACCGTTCTCGTAGACCGCTGGCCAGACACGGATGGAGTAACCCTCGGCAAAGTCCTTATTGCAGACTCCCCAGTGGCCGTTGCCGAGCTGGTTGACGCACGCGCCCGTGCGGTAGCCGTCGGGGCCGTCGAAGGTCCAGTTCGCCGCCGCGGAGTGCCCGTCGGCCGAGTCGTCCCGGACGTAGAACTTGTCGCCGTACGGCATGAAACAGGCGGTGGCGCCGGCGACCGATCGGCACTCGTAGTAGTGCCCGGACGGGGCACCCGAGGAGACGGCTTTGTTCGTCTCGTTGCCCCAGTAGTCGGCGTAGGCGGCGGAGGGAACGAGCACACCCACCGCCACGCCGACCGTGGCGGCAAGCGCTAGAAACCGTTGACGAAACCTGGTCACGTCAGCTCCGTTCGTGGTGATTCTTCCGTCGATGCGATGAAGGCACGCCGCCGTGGCCCGTCCCGGCATCCTGGCCGTCGGGAATGGTGAATACCGGCGTCGGTTGCGAAGATCGTAGGGAGCGCGGGACCGAGACATCGGAACCTCGGCCCGCTCTTGAGGATTTCTTGATCACCGGTGGCGCGCGCCACCATGCGCGGCCTGTCCGCTCCAAGCAGGCGAACAGCGCGGTCCGGCGTTGGGCCCACTGGGCCGCCTGCGTCCGTCCTCCGAACGGCCCGAGATGCGGGACCGGCAGCGCAACTTCCTCAACTACCGCGATGGTTGGCTGGCTGACAGATCAGTCCGCAGACGCGGCCGGGCACTGTGGACGGATCGAGCGTGCACCCGATGCCACTCCACAGAGGCACGGGTGTGTCCGATCGTCGGCGTTTCACTGTCGTGAACCAGTCCTGCCAATGATCAACAATTTCCCTCCGGGCGGCCATGTGATCATGCCCGGTCCGGTCCAGAGATTGGAGATTTCGCCATGATCAACAAATTCTCGGGAAGCTGCGGGAGGTGCCGCCGTCGAGTTGACGCCGGTGGTGGCCAAGCGGTCAAAGCCGGGGGCCGGTGGAGTACTTACCACCACGAGTGCGCACCTGTCCGGGTCGCACCGCGGATCGGCACCCATCCAGGTTGGCACGACCTCCCGATCGTGGGCTTCGACCTCGAAGGCACCGTTGCGGAACCGCTGGAGACCAGGATCGTCTCGGCAGCGCTGACCTACGCCGATGGAAGCCAGGAGAGTTGGCTGGTAAACCCGGGTGTACCGATCCCACCCGACGCGACTGCCCTACATGGCATCTCCGACGACATGGTTACCCGCGATGGTCAACCGGCCAGGAAGGCGTTGGCCGAGATCGGAACGGCGGTTGCCAAGGTGATCGCCGCATCGACACCGCTTGCTGCCTTCTGCGCGCAGTACGACGTGACCGCGCTGCATACGGAACTATTACGCCACGGGCTTCCTACGATCGACTGGAACCGAGCCGTCATCATCGACCCGTCCATCCTGCACAAAGAGGTTGAGCCCGACTGGTTCGACCGTCGACAACTCGGCGACCTCTGCCCGTACTACGAGGTAAACCTCGCCGTCGCTCACGAAGCCGCCAGCGACGCGCGGGCGGCCGCCGATCTCGCACGCTCGATTGCGGCCCGACACGAACGAATCGCACGCATGTCACCGGACGCATTGCACCGGGCGCAGATCCGGTGGTACGCCGAACAGGGGAGAGACCTTCAGGCATATTTCGACCGGACCGGGCGCAATGAGACGGCGAGCCTCGAATGGCCGCTGGAGAGCAAGCGTCGCCGTTAACGTGATGATCGTTGCCAGCCACATCCTTTCCATCCCCGTCGTCACAACGAGAGGAACCGCAACGAGCTAGCTATGCGCTGGTCGGGAGGCTCGGTGTGCGGCAACGTACATCGGGCTGGCCGGTGGAGAGGGACGACGCGTCTCCATGCCGCTGTTCGCCGACCGCGCCGGTCGACGAGGTCGCCTCGCACGGGCCGTCGTGGCCGTCGCGGCGGTCGCAGGTGCCGGCGCTGCCGGGTAGTGGCAGTCCGCACCAGACCCGTCGGCGCAGTAACTGGGTGTCCTCCGCGGACAGGGTGATCTCGGCCAGGTCGAGCACCGACACGTGCCCCAACGACTCGCGCATCGTCACCGCCAGGTCTACCGCGGCCTCGGGGGAGGTGAGCGTGGTCGGCAGGTGCAGGATCCACCGTGGCCCGGTCACCGGTGCCCCCGGTTGTTGACCGGCGGCCACGGGTCGGTGAACCGGCAGCCGACGTGCCGCTCCTTCCACTGCCGCAACCCCTGCCGGACCCGCACCAGCTCGGCCCGCGACGTCGTCGCCTCCCGTTCCAGCCGGGCGATCTCGTCCGCCACCTCACCCAGATAGGCGTACACCTGGTCCGGGTCCAGACCCCGCCAGCGGGTACCGAACACCCGCGACCGCACCTGGTGCGGCGCCAACCGGTCCGACCACGACTTGTAGATCACCCCACGCTCCTCCTGTCGGGGCACCGGGGCGGGCGGGAAGGACCGCCCTGGGAGTGCAGCACCCGCCCCGGGGCCGTGATCCACCCTCGCGGCACACCGGCACCCCCGACATGACAGCCGGCCGATGACCGACAGTCACCCTGCGTATATCGAGCCGTCGCGCAGTCGGGCGGCACCGGGCGTCCGGTGCGCAGGTCGGCGACGCCGCTGGTGGCCACCCGGTCCCGGCCGTCGCCGGTGACCAGGCGGGCCTGCACGCCGACCACGCCGAGCGCGTGGAGGGCGTCGGCGTGCCGGCGCAGTTCGTCGGGCCGCGGCGACCGAGCCCAGGAAAGCCTCCTGGGCTCGGTCGGGCGAGGCGGGGCCGGCTCCGTGTGCCGGCCGGCGCCGCACGCGAATCCGCCGTCGTCGGGCGGACCGGGCATCAGCCCTCAGCGCCGGCCATTACTTGTACGGGCTGCGCGCCTGGACGTCCCGCAGCCAGTCCGGCCGCACGCCCCAGGATTCCACCGGGATGCTGCCCCACTCGCACTCCAGTCCCGCGTCACCGTCGATCTGCAGCGGCGAGCTGTCGGGGTCGGTCGCGAACAGTTCCAGGTCCTCGGCGTAGCGGACGAGCAGGTCCGCCCAGGACGGGGCGAGCACGTCCCAGGAGGAGCATTCGACGTCGACCCGGACCACCTGCCCCGGCGTTCCACCCGGTGCCGGGTCGAGGTCGAGCAGCCATTGCACGTCGCCGTTCATGTCGCCCACGACCACCATGCCCGGCGATCCGATGATCGGTCGCACCGGCCCACTCAGCCCGATCATCGCCTCGTCGACCTGGTGCGCCCAGACCTGAGGGTCGTCCCAGTCCGGCTCCGGGTTGAAGCCGTCGCGCCACATCCGGGTCAGGCTGATGATCTGGTCGGTGTCGCAGAGGAAGGTCAGCGGCACCGGGCTGGGATCCGCGGCCGGCAGGGTCGGGCCCGGGTCGGTCCCGTTGTGGATGGCGAGGCTGGCGCGGAAGTCCGGCGGCAGCGGCGCGCCCAGGGCGGCCTCCACGGCGTCGATCGCCGGTGCGGCGGCCGGCGCGCCGAGCTGCCCCAGCGAGGCCGGCAGGACGCGGCCCAGGGCGGCCTCGACCCGCGCCCACGCCTCGGCGACGTGCCTGTCGACGTCGGTTCCGGTGTCGGTCATGGCGCGGACTCTAGCTCTCCCCACCGACACGCGGCCGCACCGCTTCCCCGCCGGGCTTGACGCATACCGTTATGGGAATATGATGGCGGCATGGCACGAGCAGCGACGACATCGGACGTGTTCAACGCGATCGCCGAGCCGCAGCGCCGAGACATCCTGGCGCTGCTGCGGGCGCGCGAGTGGCCGGTCACCGACCTGGCCCGGGAGCTGGGGTTGAGCCAGCCGGGGGCATCCAAGCACCTGCGGGTGCTCCGGGAGGTTGGACTGGTACGGGTCCGCGAGGTGGGCAAGCAGCGCCTCTACGGCCTGGACGCCCGCGGGCTGCGGCCGGTCCACGAGTGGGTCGGCGGGTTCGAGCGGTTCTGGAACGAGAGTTTCGACCGGCTGGACACCTACGTGCAGGACCTCAAGCAGACCCGACAGGAGAAATAACCGATGGCAGCAGCAGGGCAGGAAGCGCGGACGGACCCGGCGACGGCCGACCGGGAGGTGGTGATCTCCCGGGTCATCGACGCCCCGCGGGAGCTGGTGTTCGAGGCGTTCACCGAGGTACGTCACCTCTCGCACTGGTGGGGACCGGACGGGTTCACCACCACCACGCGGTCGTTCGAGTTCCGCGAGGGCGGCGTCTGGGACTTCACGATGCACGGGCCGGACGGCACCGACTACTCCGAATGGATCACCTGGACCGAGATCGCCCCGCCGGAGCGGATCGCGCTGCTGCACGGCGAGTCCCGCGACGACCCGAACGCCTTCGAGTCGACCCTGACGTTCGCGCCGGACGGCGCGGCGACCCGGATCGAGATGCGCACCCTCTTCCCCACCAAGGCGGTGCGCGACGAGGCGGTCGAGAAGTACCACGCGATCGAGGGCGGCCGGCAGACCCTGGGCAACCTGGCCACCTACGTCACCAAACTCGTCCGGAAGGGAGCGGAGAACTGATGGCCGGCACGGTGTTCTTCAGCGTGACCATGTCGCTGGACGGCTTCATGGCCCCGGACAACGTACCCGTGAAGGACGTCTTCGCCCCCGGAGGCCGCAGCGACCCGCGGGTCCAGCGCTGGCTGGCGCAATGGTCGGAGCTGCAGGCGTGGGTGTTCCCGCAACGCTGGTTCCGGGAGAACCTCAAGCTCGGCGCGGGCGGCGAGGAGGGCGTCGACAACGACATCGTCCGGGCGACGTTCGAACGCACCGGCGCGAGCGTCATGGGCAAGCGCATGTTCGACGGCGGCGAGCTGGCCTGGCCGGAGGACGCGCCGTTCCACACCCCGGTCTTCGTCGTCACCCACACCAGGCGCGACCCGTGGGAACGGCCGGGCGGCACCACCTTCCACTTTGTCAACGACGGCATCCACAGCGCCCTGGACCAGGCCCGCGCCGCCGCCGGCGACCGCGACGTCCGCATCGCCGGCGGCGCCGAAACAATCATCGAGTACGTCAACGCAGGGCTGGTCGACGAGTTCACGATCGCGCTGGCGCCCGTGCTGTTCGGCTCGGGCATCCGGCTGTTCGAGAACGTGGACGCGGACCGGATCGCGCTGGAACCGGTCCGCTCGGAACCGTCGCCACGGGTGACCCACCTGACCTACGCCGTACGGCGGAGGTGACCACGCCACCACGGTCGGGACGCAGAGGGGTGGCACTCGGCGAGATGGGCGACAGCGGTCCTGCTAAAGGGGGTATGACGACTGGTAGGATGAACATATGGCGAAACAGAAGATCTCCGCGACGGTCGATTCGCTGGTCCTGGCTCTGGCCGACGCTGACGCCTCCGAGCTTGGGTTGAACCGTTCGGAGTTGATCGAACGGGCCTTGCACAACGAACATTTCCGACTCGCCCTGGCCGGCTACACCGCCCGGACGGTGCCGGCGCTCGACATCGATGCTTACGCCGCGCAGGTGTACGCGGCCAACCGCGAGTCCGACCTGTGACCCGACCGGGAGATATCGCGCCACGCCTGGACACCCGCACCGAGTTGATGGTGGTCGTGCTTTCCAACTCGATGCATCTACAGGCTCGGACCGGCCGGGTGATTGTTTGCCCCTATGTGCCCGGCGCTCCTACCGAGGACGCGATGCCCCTGGTCGTCGCGGTCACCGAGCCGTCCGGCACGCTCCTACCGGAGTTGGTCCAGTGGCTCCCCGCGTCGGCTCTGGGCGAGCCGTTGGGCAACGTAGGCCCGGTGGCGCTCGGCCAGACCTGCGCCATCGTCACCGCTTTGATCAACGGCCAGTAGTGTGTCGTGGCGTCGTGGCAGTGCCCGGACCAACGACCGGAGCCACCTGACCTACGCCGTACGGCGACGGTGAAGGCGATCGGTGGTCGATACACGCTGCCTGCACCGTTCCGCCGGATCGATCAGCCGTCCTGCTGGGGGTAGAGCACCGGAGTGATTTCGGTGAGCATGTCGAGCAGTTCGCCGGCGCCTCCGCGTACCTGCTCATCGTCATCGAGAATCAAGGATTTACACATACGAACGGCATCGTCCCGGTCGGTGGCAAAGACGCCGAAAACGGCCAGGACCGCAGCGTGGATCCGGGACATGTGTTGAAAGTCTGCCGTGGCCAGCGCTTTGGCGACGATCGCGAGACCCGCACCGTCCCGCCGCCGGAGCAAGGCTTCGGCCGTCTCGCGCGTGACGAATGTGTCAGCGGTATCGAGTACGAGCTCCAGCAGCCCCTCCTGGGCGGCGGGCAGTTCAGCGAAGCTCGCCAAAGCCCGGCCCGCGTCCGCCCGCTCACGGAATTCGCTACTTTCGGCCACTCCGAGCAGTGCGACCACCGCGGCGCGTCTTCCCGGCAGACCCACGGAGGCATCCTGCCATCAATTCCCTCCGGTCGCGCCGTGAGGCAGGGTGACAATCACCCGAGCTTGGTCCATTGCCCTTCGGAGACCACCTCGACCGAGCCGTCGACGACCGTGATGGCCGTCTGTTCGTCGATGGCGTACGCCGGAACGCCGAGGTCGGCGGCCCACCGCTCCGCGTCGGCCATCGTGTTCGTGGGAAAGAGATTCAGGTGCGGGAAGATCGAGAAGTCGACGACCCCCAGGGTCCGGTCGTCCGGCGCGGACGGCCACCCGACGAAGTAGTCCCCGATCCGGGGCGTCATCACCATGCTGCCGGCGCTCACCCCCACCCAAACCTTGTCGGGCAGTGACGGCAGCAGCTCGGCCAGCCCGGACTCGCGCATCCAGTGGCACAGGTAGGTCGCGTCGCCGCCGTCGACCAGGAGCACGTCGGCCTCCCGGACCCAGGAGACCCACCGCTCCACGTCGATGGTGGGCAGTGCGGTGAGCTCAAGGACACCGAGCGACGCCCAGCGACCGCCACCTGGCCGGCGCCGCGAAGATCGCTCAGGTCCTGACCTGCATGGTGTCGAGTTGTTGCAGCGCTTCTTCGGGCAGTTCGAGGTCGGCCGCTGCGATGTTCGCTCGGGCGTGGCTGATCCGGGTGGTTCCGGGAAGCGGGATGACTCTGAGTCCATGGATGGGCTCGCGGTGGTGGACCCAGGCCAGCGCGACTTGTCCGGGCGTGGCGTGGAGTTGCCGGGCGATGCGTGCCAGGATCGTTTGCGGGTGCGCGGTCGCGCCGCCGTCATGCGGCTGCTGGTGGAGTAGGCCATGGGATGTCGGTGAGTGCGCCACGATGGCCACGTGATGCCTGGCTGCGGCGTGCAATAGGCCGTCCTCGACGCCGCGATCGGTTAGCGACCACCGTTCTTGCAGCGCTGCGATCGGGTGCACGGCCTGGGCGCGGCGCAGATCCTCGACGCTGACGTTCGAGAGTCCGAGCGCGCGCACTTTTCCGTCGGTGATCAGTTCCGCCATGGCACCGACGGTCTCCTCGATGGGGACCGTGTCGCTGCGGTGGTGCAGGTAGTACAGGTCGATGACACCGGTGCCCAGCCGCTTGAGGCTGGCGTCGCAGGCGTGTCGCACGTATGCGGGGTCGGCTCGGACATCGAAGCCTTGAGGTGTGTCCGGGCGCGGCCGGAGGCCGAACTTGCTGGCCAACATCACGTGGTCACGCCGGGAGCGGATGGCGCGGCCGACGAGCGTCTCGTTACCGTACGCATCGGCGGTGTCGATCATGCGGACGCCAGCGTCGACAACCGTCTGGATCACGGTGACGGGGTCGCGATCCGGTTCGCCGCCTGCGCCGTCGCGCAGACGCATGGCACCGAAGCCCTGCCGTCCGAACGCCTCCGCGGTGAGCAGCGGTCCGGTCATGCGTGGTACCCGTTCAGAAAGGCGCGCACGCCTGCGGCGATCCAGTCCTCTTGCTCGGCCGCGGCGTAGGACGCGCCCGGCGGGCCGGGCATCGCCGAGACCAGTCGGGAGAAGTGCACCGCCGCCCGCTCGGCATCGTCGATGCGCAGCAGTCTCACCTCGGCCCAGTGACGCAAGCGGGCGGCGAGTTCGGACCGGACGCGTGCGGGACCGGCCTGCCACCACACGGAGACCACCTCGGCGCCCAGATGTTCGGCCTCGGCGTTGACCTGTCGGACCAGTGCCCGGTGAGCGTCGGGCTGCGTGGTGCCGGACAGCCATGCCCGGGCGAAGGCGAGCAGCGCGGGTTCGACGTGCTCGCTGTCGGTGACGCCGTCGAGGTGGTGCTCGATCAGTGCGCTCTCGCGTGCAGCGACCGCAGCGGCGGAGTCGGCGATCACCGCGGTGAATATGGCGGTCTTGTCCGAGAAGTGCTTGTAGATCGTCCGGGTGGACACCCCGGACTCGCCGGCGATCGCGTCGATGCTCGCGCGGGTGAAGCCGTCGCGGGCGAACACCTTCAGCGCCCCGCCGATGATCGCCGCCCGTTTGTCGCCGCGCAGCCGGGGGCTACCGGTGGTAGCGGCCGTGCTGGTCGTCTCACTCATCAAGGTCCTCTCTCGGTTGAACCGTCAGCCTTCGTGTGTAAAGTACGCGTTGTACTTTACACACCGCAAGGAGGCATCATGACGCGCATCGCCATCATCACCGGCAGCACCCGCCAACACCGCCGCGGAATGGCCGTGGCCGACTGGACGCTGAAGACCGCTCGCTCACGGGGGCCGGCGGGCACCACGTACGACCTGCTTGACCTGGCCGAGTTCAACCTGCCGGTGCTCGACGAGCCGGCACCGGCGCTCTACAACATGTATGCCCACGAGCACACCAAGCGCTGGGCCGCTGCCATCGATTCGTTCGACGGCTACGTGTTCGTCACGCCCGAGTACAACCACGGCGTCCCGGGCGCGTTGAAGAACGCCATCGACTATCTGTTCTACGAGTGGAACGACAAGGCCGCGGGGTTCGTCAGCTACGGGGTCAACGGCGGCGTACGGGCTGTTGAGCAGCTGCGTCAGATCACCGCCGAGCTCAAGCTCGCCGACGTGCGCACGCAGGTGGCATTCAACACCTACACCGACTTCGACTACACCGGTCTGGACCCCGCCGACCCGGCCGCCACGGGCGTGTTCACGCCGGCCGAACGCCACGCCGACGACCTTGCCGGACTGCTCGACGAGGTGGTCGCCTGGAGCCGCGCACTCTCCTCGCTGCGCGCGCCCTCCGTGGCCGCCTGATCCGGCGAGCCGACAAAGTACCCCTGCTGGGGCCGGGCCACCCGACATCAGCATGATCGGATGCGCTCGACTCCGCATGAGCGGACTCGGAATCGCCGGTCAGCCGGGGTCCGCGGTGCACGTCTCGGCGGCGGGCCAGCGTCGCGTGGCGAAGGCGTGCGGGGTCGCGCCCATGACCCGCCGGAACTCGGCGCCCATGTGTGACTGGTCGTAGTAGCCCGAGTCGGTGGCCAGCTCGGCCGCCTTCTGTCCGGTCCGGGCGAGCACCAGGCGAACCCGGTCGATGCGCACGAACGCGCTCGGTGTCAGGCCCACACCGTCGGTGAAGAGGGTGCGCAGGTGCCGTTCGCTGAGGTTCAACCGCCGGGCGACGACGCTGACGGGCGTACGCGGCCGGCCGTCGGCGGCGGCGGACAGCATGGCCGTCGCCGCCGCGACGATGCGCCGGCGCGGGCCGTCGCGGCTGTCACCCGCCGCCGGCGCGAGCGGCAGGGCCCGGACCAGCGCTCGTAGCCGCGCCGGCGCGGACGCCACGGCGGGGACCGCGTCGCGGTCGGTGATCAGCCGTACGAGAGCCCGCGCCCACGCGCTGTCCAGGTCGGCCAGGGCGACAGCACGGTCGGCGAACTCCCGTACCGAAAGTCCCAGGAGCTCGGCGGCCCGCCCCGGGCGGAATGGCAGCTGGAGGCAGTCCCGGCCCGGCCGGTCGACGTGGTATCGCGCCCGCGTCCGCGGCCCCATGACCACGATGTCGTACGGATCGGCGGACCCCGACCGCCAGGTCAGGGTGGTGCCGTGGTCGGGCGGTTCCAGTACGGCCGGCGCGTCATCAAGCACCGGCCGCATCCCGAGGGTCAGCCCGGAGAACCACGGGCCGAGCGCCCTCGCCGCCGCCGGGCCGGTCACCTCATCGCGTTCCACGGTGGCGACCGTACGTCGTGGACCGCGGCCGGACCCGCCGGCCGGTCGAGCTGTGCCGAAAGTTCCTAGGCCCGACCACGGCGGACCGGCGATCGTCACATCATGATCCTTGTTACCGGTGCCTCCGGCACCGTCGGCCGACACGTCGTGCAACTCCTCACCGAGGGCGGGCAGCGCGCCCGGGCGATGACGCGAAACCCGTCCGGGTACGCGCTACCGCGCGGCGCCGACGTGGTACGAGCCGACTTCGACGACCCCGAGTCGCTGCGCCGCGCGGTGACCGGCGTGCGGACGGTGTTCCTGCTCACCGCTCCGGCGGCGCCTACACCGGACCATGATCTGGCGCTGCTGGCGGCCGCCCGGTCGGCGGACGTCGCCTCGGTGGTGAAGCTGTCCGCGATCGGCACCGGCGAACGCTTCGGCACCGCCACCGTCGGCGCCTGGCACCAGGCGGCCGAGGACGCCGTCCGCGCCAGCGGCCTGGCCTGGACGATGCTGCGGCCGTCGAGTTTCGCCTCGAACTGCCTGCACTGGGCGGGCGCCATCCGCGCCGGTCAGCCCGTACCCGATCTGACCGGCGACGGCGAGCAGGGCGTCATCGACCCCCGCGACATCGCCGAGGTCGCCGTCGCCGCCCTCACCGACCCCGCCGCCCACGCCGGCCGGACGTACACCCTGACCGGTCCGGAACTGCTCCGGGTGGCCGACCAGGCGACCCAACTCGCACAGGTCATCGGCCGTCCCGTCGGCACCGCGGACCTCCCGCCGGACGCCGCCCGTCGGCAGCTACTCGCCTCGGGGATGCCGCCGGCCGCCGTCGAAGCCACCGTCGTCGGCTCGGCCTGGGCCCGCGCGGGGCACAACGCCACCCTCACCGCCGACGTGCAGACGGTGCTCGGGCGTCCTCCCGCGACCTTCCGGAGCTGGGCGCGGCGTCATCGGGAAGCCTTCACCGGCACCCGGTGACCTTCTCGCCGACGTGCCGAACGTGTACTGCCAGTAAGACTTGGAGTCGCCGGCGATGAAGCACCGTACCGATTTCGGATCGCACATCGGGCCACTTCACCTTGCGGTCGAGACGCAGCTCTCTCCGGCGCCCGCGCCGTCCGCGTCGCGGACGCCGCCGAGACGATCCTGGAGTACGTCAACGCCAGCTTGGTCGACGAGTTCACGATCGCTCTGTCGGCCATGCTGCTCGGCTCCGGAATCCGTCTTCGATCAGACCTAGTCGATGCGGTGGTTGAAGCGCGGGCCGAAGGTGGTGACGAGTTCCGCCTTGAGCTCCTTCGGGGTGGTGGACTCGCACCAACTCACCGTTTGCCGGCCCAGCCAGGCGGCGATGTCAGGCGCCGTCGACGGGCAGCCCTGCCGGTCGAGCAACTCGCCGACCTGCTTGTGCAGTACGGAAGACTCCCGGTTGCCGGTCAGGTGTTGGCGCAGCCGGCGACGCAGGTTGCCGGTCCATCCGACGTACACGATGGTGTCCCGGTCGAGGACTACGTGTACGCCGGGGGCAGGCGGTGCGGCGACAACGGTATCGGCGGTGAACGGCCGCGGCGAGGTGAAGTCGCCCAACAGCTCGTGCTCGGGAAGGCTGCCCACGCCCGGTCACCCGGCTCGTTCGAGGACGGCGTCAGCGAGTTGGTAGTTGTGGAAGCGGGAGTACGACGTGCCGGACCGGAGCAGGTCTTGGGCGAGCTGCCGCGCGGCCGCCGCGACCGCAGGATGGTTCAAGGCTGCGATCAGGTCCTCGTGGTGGCCGTGGAGCTGCGCCTGGTCCTCACCCCCATCCTCGTACGCCCGGTCCCGTGACAGTTCGAGCCGGGGGAAGGTCGACGCGAACTCCGCCGGCAGCGACGACGGGCGGAGGTTGACGAACCCGTGCACCTCGACGTTCGATCCCGAGCCTGCGGCGAGTTCCAGGACGAACGTCTCCATGCCCTTCATGCTGATCGCCGACAACCTGCCGGTCCGGGTCGTCGGGAGGCAGGTCAGCGCCCAGTGCGCGCATTCCATCACCTCGGCGTCGGGCACGGCCGCCGCCAGGTAGGCCCGGTTCGCCGCCACAACCGCCGAATGGAGGTCGGGGTGGTCGCGCAGTTCCGCGTACCGTGCCTGCTTGTCCTTGTCCGCCCGCATCTCCCGCTCGTTCACCGGACCTCCGTCCTGCCCTCGTAGTACCAACCCAGCAGTTCGCTACCAGCTGTTCCCGGATCGAAGTGATCGATCTTTTCGGCGACGTGGGTGAGGTCGCCGAGGAACGCCTCGTGCGCTCCTTGGGCCGGGTCCTCCGCGGTGCCCGTGACATACATGACGATAAAGGCGGCCGGGCGCCGGTCAGCCTTGGGTCGGATGACCCGGCCCATGCGCTGGATCATCTGCCGTCTGCTCCGGCTGCCCGCGAGGATCACCCCTACCTCCGCCTGCGGCACGTCGACGCCTTCGTCCAGAACCCGCGGGGCGGTCAGCACCCGGACGTTTCCGTCCTTGAACGCCGCGAGGCGGTCCTTGCGATCGGCCCGACGCAGCCCGCTGGTGAATGGCCTCGCCCGGATACCCGATCCGATGAGTACGGCCGCCGCCTGCTCCGCACTGGCCTTGGTCTCGCTGAAGACCAAGCCGCGGCCCGCCGCGGCCAGCACGGACGTCAGCGACGATAGCGCTTCCTGCTTCGGACGGCAGTCGGCCAGAAGCTGACGGCGCTTACTGAACGCGTTCAGATAGCCTCGGGCGTCCCGGACTGCCCAATGATCTCCGTGGCTGCCCTCTCGAAGCCGGTTGACGTGGGCCATGAACTCGCCGAACGGCTCCTCGGGGCAACCGTGGACCTCGATCAGTCGACGGCGGAGAACCTTTGCCCGCTCGTCGTACTCGTCGTGTCTCCTGCGTTCGTCGCTGGTGAAGTCGACCCCCAGGAAGGCGACGCGGAAGGGCGCGAGAATGCCGTCTTCCAGTCCGCGCTGATAGCCGCAGCCGGCGACCATACCGCCGAAGTAGGGATCGAGGTGCTCGGCCAGACCGTCATCGGAACGTTCGTACGTCGCGGTCAACCCCAGCCGCGCGTCGAACTCTGGTTCGAGGGCAAGCGCGAAGCTGGGCGCACCGTAGCGGTGCACCTCGTCGGCGACAAGCAGACCGGGTGTCCCCCACGTCAGCATCTGACGCCGGGCTGCCGAGTGAACGACGGCCACCAGAATCGGATAATGGTCGAACGAGTCGCGATGACCATCGCCGACCCGACCCACGCGCGTGTTCCGAAGGTCGCGCCGCAACACCTCGTACCACTGGTCGAGCAGTTCTCGCCCCGGCACCAGCACCAGCACCTTCTCGCCGGCGTCCAGCGCGGCTGCCGCCGCCAGGACGCCGACCGCGGTCTTGCCGGTGCCGGTCACGGCCTCCACGACGCCGCATCGGCCCCGGGCACGCCACTCGATCAACGCTTCCAGCTGCCATGCGCGTGGCTCACGCCCCCGGTAGCAGCGCGGTAGCGCCGGCCCGACGGTCGTCGAGATCGATAAGCCGGCAGAACGGGATCCGGAGGTCAGGTGCCAGCGCGGCGGCGTGGCGCCGTCATGGACGAACAGGTTGCTGCTGCGGTACAGCGTCCGGTTGACCTCCCTCGCGCTCTCCACCGACAGACCACGTAGCCGCAACCCCGCCAGCAGCTGCCGCTTGTTCTGCCCGGGCCGCTCTGCAAGAAGATTCCACAGCTCCGCCCGCGTCCGTTCGCCCTGCACCGTCATCCTTCGTCGATCTCGCCGTGGTCGTATCGGAACAGGACCCGCCGCCGCACACCCGAAATGTTGCCGCAGCCTGATCTCACGATCATCAGCTCGATGTGCACTCTCCGACGCGGAGAGTTGGCGTCTCACGGCGGTCAGGCGAGTCCCCTTGACGGGACGGATCTCGGAGAGGACGACCTGTCAACGAGCACCAGGTCATCGACGAACGGCTCTGCCCGAACGGCTGGCCAGATGATCCACCCGGCGCCCCTCGGTCATACATCGAGCCAAGCCGTCACAGCCGACGGCGGAGGACCCTTCTCTTGGCTGGCCCTCTTTGCGACGATCGTCCAATGTCGAACAGCGGCGGACACCTCTTCGGGGCGTACGGCATGTTCTGGGACCCAGATGGGATTGCCTGGAACCCCGGGTCGGGCCCGAGTGCATGGCAGTTGCTGGGCCGCCGAAACCACAACTCGGGCAGCATCCGCCTTTGCGACTTTCGGCGAGCCCGAGGCGTCTACATCCTCTTCGACGAGTTTCGCGCGGTCTACGTGGGTTTGGGGCGTGGGCAAGGCGGGATCGGAGGACGGCTCAAGGACCATCGAACGGACAAGTTGGCCGGAACATGGTCGCGTTTCTGCTGGTTCTCGTTCGACGATGTCGTTGAGGGCGGTCTTGACGGATGGAAGGTGGTCCACCGGCGCGAGCAACCGGTCCCCAACACGGACGAGACCGTCATCCGCGAGGTCGAGGCACTGCTCATTACGGTGCTCGGGGCACGGCTTCAGAACCAGATGAAGTTCCTCGGCGCGCAGCGGTGGGAGCAGGTCACCGAGAGCGACGCGGCCACCATCGTGGAGCGTGGCGTCGTTGACGCCAAGGGCTTTACCTTTCGGCCCGTTCACACCTACTGACCGCCGTCGTACACCTCGCCATCTTGGGCGCGCCGGCCAGTGGGCCCTGGAGCCAGCGACCGGAGCCGCACCCGGGAGACGCCGCGGCGGGGACCGGATCGCCGTCGGCGATCAGCCGTACGAGAGCCCGCGCCCACTCGCTGTCCAGGTCCGCCAGGGCGACGGCACGGTCGGCGAGTTCCCGTACCGGAAGTCCGAGGAGTTCGGCGGCTCGTCCCGGGCGGAACCGCAGCTAAAGGCAGCCCCGGCCCGGCCGCTCGACGTGGTACCGCGCCCACGTCCGCGAGTAGGTTGGATGCCGGCCGGGTCGCCGGCCGGGTCGCCGGCCGGGTCGCCGGTCAGTCGATGCCTTCGACGATGCGGAAGTCGCGCTCGACGCCGTCGGAGAGGGCGACCAGCGCCTCCTGGTAGGCCGCGCTCTCGCGGGCCGCGACAGCCTGTTCAAAGCTGTCGAACTCGACCAGGACGGTACGCCCGGCGATGCCGGCGTCGAATGCGGCGACCTGACCGCCACGAACGAGGACCCGTCCATTCGCGGCCCGGACGGCTGAACGGGCCAGTTCGTTGTAGGCGGTCAGCTTCTCCGGGTCCGAAATGGTGCGGTAGACGCTGACCCAGTAGCCCTTGGCCACGGAACCTCCTCAAAATCGATCGATGCTCAGTGGCGTGCTCAGATCCATGGCCGGCGCGCGGTGCGTCAGCGAGCCGACACCGGTGATCGCGGGCCGGGCGGCACCCCTGTCGCTTCGAAAATCGAAGCGCTGCACGGGACGGTACCGTATCGGATATCGAAGCATCAAGAGGGGCGGCTCAGGCGATGACAGCACCCAGGCCAGGCTCGCCGGTACGCGGATCGAGCACCGGGCGGCCCCTGATGGCCGCCCTCGACCTGTTCGGCCGCCGGTGGAACCTGCGCATCGTCTGGGAGCTGCAGCACGGCCCGGTCGGGTTCCGCGCCTTGCAGCAGCGCTGCGACAACATGTCCTCCAGCGTCCTGCGGCAACGACTGACCGAACTCGTCGACGCCCGGCTCGTCGCCCAGCAGCCGGACACCACCTACGCGCTCACCGACCTGGGCCACGACGCCCGCCAGGCATTGCGCCCACTCGTCCGCTGGTCCCAAGCCTGGGCCTCGGCCCTGGACGAGGACCACGGCACCGAACCCCGAGGGACCGCCCCCGACGCCTCGTGACCGCGGGCACCATGGGGGCCATGGTGGACACCGACGCTCTCCTGGCCGCGTACGACGCGCGGATGCGGATGCCGCCCGGCACCGTCCCGACCGGCGTGACCCACGAGTACGACGGTCCGCTCGTCCGGATCGTCGGCGAGCACGTGGGACGGATCCGGGCCCCGCGCGACGTCGGCGTCACCGGCGCCGACCTCGACCGCCTGATCGCCCGCCAGCGGGACTACTTCCAGGCCCGTGGCGAGGGCGTCGAGTGGAAACTGCGGGCCCACGACCTGCCCACGGAGCTGCCCGCGCGCCTGGTCGCGGCCGGCTTCGTACCGGAAGAGCCGTCAACGGTGCTGATCGGCGTCGCCGAGCAGGTGGCCGCCGAACCGGTCCTGCCCGACGGCGTCGCGCTGCGGCGGGCCGGCGAGGCCGAGGACCTGCGCCGCGTCGCGGACCTGCAGACCGAGGTGTTGGGGTCCGACTGCTCCTGGGTCGCGGCCTACCTCCTCGCCCGAGTGTCGGCCGACCCCGACCAGATCACCGTCCTGGTCGCCGAGGCCGGCGACCGGCTGGTCTGCGCCGCCCTCGCGGTCTACCACCCGGGTACGGAGTTCGTCGCGCTGCTCGGCGGGGCGACCCTGCCGCAGTGGCGGGGACGCGGCCTCTATCGCGCCATGATCGCCACCCGGGCCGGGAGGCGGTTGCCCGTGGCTTCCGGCTGCTGCACGTCGACGCGTCCCCGGCCAGTGCGCCCATCCTGCGCCGGTGCGGCTTCCACGAGATCACCACGTCGACGCATTACCAGTGGACGCCGTCGGAATAGGGCGGTTTGAAGCGTCGGTGTTGACGTGCTCGATATACGCGCTACGTATACCGTTCGCTTGCGGAGCGGATTCAATGGGTAGGTTCGATGAGGCGCTATGGACGGAGCGACTGGGGATGGCGAGGTTGCCGGTAAGGGCCGCGAACTGCCCGCGTTGTGGTGGGCGGCTGGCCCGTGACAACGACAGTGGGCGCTGCGCCGCCTGCCAGGCGGCCGAACGGGACCGGCTCGTCGCGCCGCCGACCGTGCCAGCGAGCTTCTGGGAACACGAACCGGTACGGCAGGCGCTGAGCGAACGCCACCTCGGGCGGGTGATCCGCGCCTACCGCTGTCACCCGTACCACGGCCGCGACCCGCTCCCCCAACGCGCGGTCGCCAGCTGGCTCGGCATCACCCAGGCTCAACTCAGCCGAGTCGAGAACGGGCCGGCCATGGTGCACCTGGACCGGCTGATGCACTGGGCGCAGCTCATCAACGTCCCGGCCGAACTCCTGTGGTTCAAGCTCCCAGACGAGAACGCCAGCTCAGCCTCCACGAACGAGCCGCCGACAGTGCACCACCGCCAGGGCCAAGCCGCTGCTCCACACTTCAGCATCACCGAGATCGAGGGTGGATCTACCTTTGCCGATAACATGGAGGCCGCATCTCAGGGAGGTGACGTCACGGACCGACGACGCTTCACGAAACTGGCCGCCCTCGCGGGCGTGGGTGCCACTGTGCCGTTCGACCTGTTCGCCATGCAGGCCGACATCCCTCGGAACATCGGCATGGAGCAGGTGCGGTTCGCCAGCTCGCTCGCGGAGGAGTTCCGCCGGGCAGACGCCGCAGCCGGCGCGGACGGACTCTGCGACCTCGCCATCCAGGTGCACGCCCGGCTCTCGGCCTGGGTCGGCCGAGCCTCGTACAGCCGGGCCGTGGGTGACGCGCTGCAGAATGCCTTGGCGGACCTCGCTAACCAGGTCGCGTGGCTCGCGATAGACGCCGAGCGTCGGTCCGAAGCCAGGCCCTACCTCAACGATGCGATCGGTCGTACCCGCATGATCAACGACCCGCGGGAGGAGGTACGCGCCCTGGCCTGCCTCGCGCTGCTGACTCGGGAGGATCGGCCAGGTGAGGCGCTGCAAGCCGCGGAGGCGGCCCTTCGGATCGCCGCTGGGTGGGCCACGCCCCGACTGACCACCCTCCTGCATCTGCGAGCGGCCCACGCGTACGCCTACTTCCATGACCTGACCGGCTACAACAGCGAGATGTTGAAGGCCCAGCGAGACTTCGAGCGCGGCACCCATGAGGACGATCCGGCCTTCATCCAGTTCCTGACCGAGCAGGAGATGGACGGGATCCAGGGCTTGTCCTACCTGACGCTCGGAAGGCCCGACCGCGCAGCCGGCTTCTTCCGCTCGGTCACGGCCAATCCATCCGACGCCCACCGGCGTAACCACGTCATGTACACCCTCGACCTTGCGGACGCCCTCAAGCAAGAAGGTGATAAGGACGGGGCCGCGAGTACCGCCCTAGCTGTTCTCCCTGCCGCTGCCGAGGTGAACTCCAGGCGGATGAGCCGAATGCTCATCAAGCTCCGATCTGACCTGGGAGGGTCAGCTCGAGCTACACCGACTGTTCGAGAGTTTCTCAACAACTTTGACAGCACGGCTGCAAAAATCTGATGCTCCACCTTATTCGAGCCAGCCAAGGCGTCGCAGGAGTCACGGCGGGTCGTGCCAGAGACTCAGCGCGAAGACGCGAGGCCAATTTCTGAATTAAGGGCAATCCGCACCGCTACGCGAAGTCCACTGTCGGATCGTTCCTTTGAACGAACACCCGAGCTTTGTGACATTCGCACGGGCGCCACCAAAATAACTTGACCATAAGCATCGGGACCGGACTGCCGTTGGGTAAAGTACCGACGGTCTCTCACCGGTCGCGATCATTGCGTCGTCCGCCAAACGGTACGCGCAGATCCGCCTCTACTACTAGCGAGCTAACCGCGGGAAGCCCGCCTGCACCCCGAGATACTCAGCCTCCCGAAGAGCGCACCCACGTAGCCATTTTCTCCCACGTCGATCCGTCTCGACCTACGTCGATCCCACGCCGACGATTCATGGGATCAGAGAAAAGTACGCGCACTTTCGAATCGGTACTATCACGTCGCACCTGCTCTACGACATCGAAACAAAGAATGACTTCTCCATCATTTTCAAACCAGGGATTAAGAGTCGTGGCGAATCCATTTGACCCAACCAAGACAACACTGCCAGTTTTTGGCGGCATCCTCGCCATAAATGCCGAGCGCTGCGGACGCCCAAGGCCGGAGAAACGGAGAGTCTCCACCGTAAACGAATCTCCGTCAAAGCTCATCGATCTTGTGACTTCGACACGCCACGGCCACCCAGCGTATATTCGATGCGCACATGCGCGGAGAAATCTGTCCAATTCGCTCCGCTCCTTGTCAGTAGTTTCCCGACCTCCGTGGGCAATATCGTTTCGCATTTTTATTACACCGTGCAGAAATTTTTTAGTACTCTTGTCTGGCGCTATTGCATTGCTAAGTGTAGCGAATGCAGAACCCGGATCGGCAGCCTGAGATAATGAGCTCAATACCGCATTCCAGGTCCCGAAGCTCGGCCGCGCAAGCTGTTCTCGCGTAACTCCCCGAAGTGGACCAGCTTGCTCGGGGCTCTGGCTAGCGAGGCCCACCAGAGCAGCGAAGCGCAGTGTCTCTTCAACCGCCCGCATACCTTCACTTGCCTGTTGGTACGGATCGCCCGTGACCTGGTAACGGCCAAAGGCATGCGCAAGTAGACTCGGGCCAGTTGCCGCCAAAGCAGCCAAAGCACCTTCCTGGCTCTGCTTCAGGACCAATGAGCATCGCTCTTCGAGCTCCGAAAAGGCGTCGCCCTTGTCTACCCAGTCGACAGCACCAAGCCTCATCGCCTGGACTGTCTGCCGTTTTCCTCCTTCACCTGACAAGACCACGACAGGGAGTCTCCACCCGGCATCGTTCAATTCTTGCATCAACCATAGACCCCCCCAGTCACCTGGCGGCATCTTCATGTCAAGAAGCGCAAGGTCATAACCGCCACGGCGAACTTCTTTCAGCGCCTGCGCTCCATCAGTCACGTGAACAACTGACGCGCCACGTAGCCGTAACGGCTCAGAGAGAGTTCGTGCTACATCATTTTGGTCGTCAGCAACCAGGATACGGGCCTCATGCAGAATAGAATTCACTGTGACTCCTGGCGTGAAGGATCGAGTAATGGCATGGTCAAATGCCATCGGGTTCCTATTGGTGAAGACGCCAGGTCAAGCCTGCCTCCAACCCGGTTGAGCAGAGCTTGCGCGCTGAGAAGCCCTAGCCCGTTACCTCCGAGTTTTGTGCTACCGACGCTCCTATTCTTGCAGAATTCCTCTGCGACTTGCGGCGGTAGGCCAGGCCCATCATCCGCCACCTCTACAACCGCAATTGAATCGTCTTGAATCCAGTCGATAGTGATCGTGCCACCCCCCGGCATTGCCTCGACAGCGTTCTTTACAAGATTTTCTAGTAGGGCAAGCAGGGATGGTTCATCTAAACTAACTACCGCATCCTCCATATTGCGAGGCGGAACGAATGAGATGTTGGGGGGGAGCTGGAGCAATTTCATGGACAAATACCTGCGAAGAAATTCGGACAAGCGTGTCCCCGCGTGGCTGCTCGATGGAGCAAGGAGGGATGTCGCGGCGCGGATGCGTTGGGCGAGGGAGGATGCCTGATCGAGATGCCGACTGGCGATCGCTTTGCGCTCCAGCTCTATTGTCCGACCGCCACCCCGCGTCATCGCCGCATGGCGGGCAGCTACCACTTGATTTTTCAAGTCGTGAAGCAGATTTGCGATAGCAGCGTTTAAAGTGGACGGCAAGGGCTGAAGAGCCTGTTCAACCGCCTTGAATATTAGTCCACGGACCCCGTTTACTGATGCTGGAAGCGTTACCACAACGGAATCATTTCGCACATGCACTCGAATGCGATAACAAAGTTCGCCCCAAATACGAATCAAAAACCGAACTTCGTCTTCTGGAACCTCCACAGGACCAAGAATCATTTCATCATGTTGCCCGAAGCGTGCCTGTAAAAATTGGCCTTCACTAGTCAATTCCTTTACTAAGGCTTCGACCAGTACTATTTCGGGTCCGGTCATTGTAAGAAGAGGCGGATCTTTAATGGTCGCGAGCCGGCCGCGGCAGAGGACCGTCAAATCGCTAAGAACGTCAGATAACACCCCACCTTCCTGATCCTGCCCGAGGGTTCGATACGCGTTTGCTAAATGGACCAGCCGAGAAACGCGGCGATCGTCAATCAGGCCCGGATCCTCCAGGTCCGAGACCCAAGTTAGCAGTTGTGTTAGTTCGTCTCTAAGGTGTTCTTGTGCATCGATGTCAATTTCAAGTGCCGTCCGAAAAAAATGTGCCAGCCTTTCAGGCTCAACCTTTGCTATCTCATTATAAGATATTAGCTGATCGACGCCATGCGACCAACTAATGAGCTCGCGTGGTCGTTTGGATAGATGTACGCCAAACAGGTTATGGCGTCGCCATGCTCGCGCCTTTTCGGGCAACTCAACCGCGACCACAGCTAAATGCTCGACTAGGAATTTCGAGACCACATACTTGTCTCCACGAGGTGACCGCCTCGAAGACAATGCAAGGGTTTCCTCTGGGTCGGCCAAATGATTCGCACATTCTAATACACGTTGCGACGCATTATGCTTTGCTGGCGTTCGCCCTCGAGTTGGATCGCTCTGTATTGTCACCCGGCGCCTTAATTGCTTACTCTTAAGGGTTAGTAGAGCCACATAGCGACGATCGTGATCGGGCCCATGCTCTGAGAAAGAGAAATCCCAATCAAGCCCTGCGGCTACAGCTAACTCCTGTAGTCGCGTCGTTGGATCCTTCGGACGAGCCCGCGGAGGTGCGATGAGTAGAGCGATTGCGCGCCACTCTGCCGGCCATCGATCAAGAAGGGACCGCAGGGGCCAACTCGAAAGAAAGATTGCTCCCATGACCGCCTGGAAGGCGTTCGCGGCGATCTCGATCTCGATTGAATTGCGCTGCCCTGCGCCTAATAACAGGCCGGGACCAAGATCAGAATCGAGAAGGGCCCTTGCGTAGGTTTCCTTAAGCATTGCCTGAAGCGCAAAAGCGTTGGGCGGGGATATCACAGCCTCGTGGGCCGCGACTAGCGCGTGTTCATAATGTAGTACATGACTACCAATCAGTCCCAGCACTTGGTTATCTTGCTGTAGACGTCTCTCGACATCTACGGCATGCTCGTACGTCCAAGAAGGATGCATGAATGCCTGGCTGATCAACGGTAGTTGAGGGGCCGTCAGATGGAACTTTCTGCCAAGCTCTGCAATGACGGCACGGTGGCCCTCCGTTACAGAATGAGGGATTCCCGTGGGAACCCGCGGCGGCTCTGGGTCGGGTCCACCTTTGTTCCTCGCGCGTTTAAGGGCCTCCTTGAAGTGAGCCTCCAGGAACTGGGCGGCGGCAGCATTTTTCGCAGCCTTCTTACTTTTCCCTGTTCCTCGTGCAGCTCGGCCGCACTGATCACTGACCTGTGCCTCGAATAGTCTCTGGTGATCCGGCCCCGATCCGTCTATAACCCATTTGTCAATACGCCCTTCTCGGCGGAGTTCCGCCTCTAGCAGTGTTATCGGATCAAAAATTTGGGAGGCTTCCTTGCTTCCGACATCCCTCAAGAATGGCGTAACGATTCTCCGCGCTGATTTGTCATCGCCCAAAAGGCAGAAAAGGCCAATTATCTGGAGAGTGATTCGCATGGTAACGCTTCGGGGCAAATCGTCGACGCTCAGGGACCGCCCAAACCGGGCAGCGTGAGGCAGCCACTCCAAGGTTCTAGACCAAGGCCCCAACCAGGCGCGTCCATTCGCCACGATGCTACTCAAGCTTCCCGGCCTGTTGTGCCTCTGATGACGATAGTAGTGGATAGCGATTTCCCGGGAGAGCCAACTTCCCCCTAATGTTTCGATAGCCTTTAATACACTTGATGTCAGGAAGGGAGCTTCAGCCGGGTGTTCGTATAGATACGATTCATGTGTTAGTGCTACCCGAAGCCCTGCATCCAGATCCCTGCCAGTGAATTGGGAATCACTGACGCCAAGGCGCTCCTTAACGAACGCGACATCCACAGGTACGGATACTTCGAGAAACGCCCCTACGTTGCACTGTTGCAAATATCTTTCTGATGGCGGACCGTCAATCAAAATACTTCAACCTCAGCTCTATGAAAGGTACATATTCGCAGATGGTCCTGAACTACAAACCAAGCGGCGCCCTCTTGTACCAACCTGTAATAACGCTTACGAGGTGCACAATGTTCTGCTGACGCATGATGGGCGCGGACGCTTCGGGTTCGAAGTCCTTACCAGCCCCGTCGTCCGTTCGCCAGATACTGTTTTCAGCAACCGGAGCGGCCATGTGGGGGTCAAGACGCTTGAAGAACTCGGTGATGTCACCAAGTTCTACCGGATTGTCGCCCTTCCGCAACTCGTGGAACGTGCCGCCGAGGACTCGAAGCATTCCCACCGAGCCGAGCAATGACGTACGTCGCAATTCCTGAGCCTTTGTGAGTTCTCCCGGCTTGCGGTCCTCAACCTCCTCTTCGGTGACAGCAGCGAGGCCACTGAATGCGTTGGAAATCACGTCAAGGAAGTCTTTAACTTGCTCGATCACCTCGCCATCCGTCAGGGTCTGTTCAGCCTTTTTGCTGATTCGCCCGCCCGCCCCGGCAATAACGGCTCGAGTGATATCGGCAACGTGCTTGGCGCCCATGAGGTTGGGATTCTTTAGGGTCATACGGTCTTGCTCAGCGTCGACCCGACCCTTGAGCAACGGGTGGTCGATAACGTCGGACAAGGTACGGTTCGCGACCTTGTAGCTGTCAAACCGAGCGCGAACGGCACTGCTAATACCCTTGGCGTTATCTGCGACGTCCACGAACATCTGCTGCGCCTTGATTGGGTCTGGTTCCACATAGATGTCCAGACCGACATACTCGTTTTTTAGGCGGTTCATCTGTCCGATAAGCTTGTCACGTTCGGCTCGTAATTTCGCCTCCTTTTCAGGACTAACCTTCCGCGCGGTCTCTCGATCGACCGCTGCGATCGCGTCTGTGATGCGCTGCTTCTCGATCGCCACGCCGAGCACCCGATGCTGGCCATCGATTGTGCGCATAGCAGAGATCCCGCCGATTGCCCAGGGGACCGTCAGATAGCCGACTGCTCCATGCTCATCGATCTTCTCGAACACGCAGCCGCCGCTGTCGCGGGCCAGGAGTGCAGGAGCGACCCAGTCTTGCTTACTGTCTAGGTATTGGCCGAACTGCTTGGCGTGAAGACGGTCGACCTTACGGTTGTCCTTATCCACGTTGTTCGGGTCGGGGACTGGCAAGATCGTCGAGAGGTCGGCCAAGGGGACACGAGTACTGTAGACCTTACGACCTCCTTGGACGGTCCTAATGGCCAGGTAGGTGCTGGAATCCTGCGGCTTCGAGAGACGCAGGATGTCGACGTTGATGCTGATGGTGGTCTCCTATCGATACAGTGCGCCGTTCCAGTGCAGCAAGACCTAAGGTTGGCTGCGGCGATCCATCGTGGACATGTAATAACTTAAGTGCTCGTACAAGGATTTTCACTACCGGTCGACCTTTCGTAGGGCAGCCAGATCCGATCAGCCGCCGAGTGATGCCGGGTTGTCGGCCGACGAGCGCCTCGTCGGCTGGTTAATCTCTTCGGATGACGGATCTTGAGCGGGGTGTCTATGAGCATCTGATCACTGGGGAGTTGACCAACCGGCTACGCCTCGTCGATGCCGATCTAGTCGACAAGAGCAGGCTCGACCCGGCCGAAGCCGACGACCTCCTCTCCCGCCACATCGCCACCCTCGCCAAGCGCGCCCTCCGAGCCGTACCCGGAAGCTCCGACAAGGAGCGCCTCCGAGCGCAAGCCGCCCTCGCCAACCAGATCGCCGACCGCATCGCGGCCCTTCACCCCCAAGCCGTAAGCACCGACGACCACATCGAAGACCCCGAACATTTCCTCGCCGCCATCGTCGACCGCCCCACCCCACCCGCCCAGGTCACCTTTCCGCCACGACCAGCCACCCCACTCCACACCGGAGCCCTCCTCGTCAACGGCCAACGCCAACCCCGCATCGGCCACGAGGTAGCCACCGAGCTCGCCTCCGCTCACCACGTCGACCTGCTCTGCGCCTTCATCAAGTGGGGCGGCCTCCTCCAGGTCCAGGCCCCGATCAGAGACCTCATCGAACGAGGCGGCCGGCTGAGGATCATCACCACCACCTACCTCGGCGCCACCGACCAACGAGCCCTGGACCGGCTCGCCGAGCTCGGCGCCGACATCAAAATCTCGTACGAGACCAGGACCACTCGCCTGCACGCCAAAGCCTGGCTGTTCCGTCGCACCAACGGCACCTCCACCGCGTACGTCGGCTCCTCGAACCTGTCCCGGGCCGCGCTGGTCGACGGCCTGGAGTGGAACGTACGGGTCTCCGAGCTGGAGCAGCCGCACGTCATCACCACCTTCGCGGGCACCTTCGACGACTACTGGAACGACCCGGGTTTCGAGGAGTACCGCCCGGACCGGGACGCCGACCAGTTGGCGAGGGCGTTGCAGGCTGCCCGCTGGACGGAGGGCGGGCGCCGGGCCGAGGACCAGAGCATCCGGATCTCCGGGCTGGACGTGCGGCCGTACCCGTATCAGCAGACGATCCTGGACGACCTGGCCGCCGAGCGGCTGGTGCACGGCCGGCACCGGAACCTGGTGGTGATGGCGACCGGCACCGGCAAGACGGTGGTGGCGGCGTTGGACTACCGCCGGCTGCGCGCCGACGGCCCGAAGCCGGTCGACTCGTTGCTGTTCGTGGCGCATCGGCGGGAGATCCTGGAGCAGAGCCGGTCGGTGTTCCGGAACGTGCTGCGCGACGGCAGTTTCGGCGAGACGCTGGTGGCCGGTAGCCGACCCCAGCAGGGCCGGCACGTGTTCGCCTCGATCCAGTCGCTGGACCGGCTGGCCGAGGACGAACTAATCCCGGACGCCTTCGACATGGTGATCGTGGACGAGTTCCACCATGCCGCCGCACCCAGCTACCGCCGGCTGCTGGACCGGCTGCGGCCGAAGGTGCTGCTCGGGCTGACCGCCACCCCGGACCGGGCCGACGGGGCGAACATCCGCGGCTGGTTCGACGGGCGTGCCGCCGTGGAGTTGCACGTCTGGGACGCCCTGGACCGGCAGTTGCTCGCGCCGTTCCAGTATTTCGGCCTGCACGACAACACCGACCTGTCGACGCTGCGCTGGAAGCGCGGCCAGGGCTACGAGCCGGCCCAACTGGACGCGCTCTACACCGGCAACGACGCCCGCGCCCGGCTGATCCTCCAAGCAGTAAAGGACATCGTCGCCCTGGGCCGGATGCGGGCGCTCGGCTTCTGCGTCAGCATCCAGCACGCCGAGTTCATGACCCGCTGGTTCGAGCGGGCCGGCGTACCGGCGGCGGCGATGACCTCGGACACTGGCCCGGCGACCCGCGACGCCCTGCTCAAGCGTTTCCGGGCGGGTGAGCTGCGGATCCTGTTCACCGTGGACCTGTTCAACGAGGGCGTCGACCTGCCGATGGTGGACACCATCCTGTTGCTGCGCCCCACCGAGAGCGCCACCATCTTCCTCCAGCAGCTCGGCCGCGGCCTGCGCCTGGACGAGGGCAAGGCGTACCTGACGGTGCTCGACTTCATCGGCGGGCAGCATGCCCGGTTCCGCTTCGACCGGCGCTGGCGGGCGTTGACCGGGCTGCGTCGGCAGCCGTTGATCGACGCCATGAAGGACGACTTCCCCACCCTGCCCAGCGGCTGCCACGTCCAGCTCGACCGGGTCGCCAAGGAGGTGGTGCTGACCAACCTGCGGTCCGCCGTACCGTCCGGGCCGCGGAACTGGGCCGCCGAGCTGCGGCAGCTCGGCGACGTCGGCCTGGCGGCCTTCCTCGCCGAGACCGGCCTGGAGGTCGAGGACCTGTACCGCGCCGGCTCCGTCGGCGGTTGGACCGGCCTGCGCCGCCACGCCGGCCTCGACCCGTCGGTGCCGGGCCCGCGTGACCGCGAGCTTTCCCGCGCGTACGGGAGGATGCTGCACCTGGACGACCCGGACCGGCTCGATCTGCTGGCCCGGCTCGTGGCCGGCGCCCAGGCCGACGCACCCGGCGGCGGTCCGACCGGCGGTGTACTCGGCGGCGCCGGCGGCGTACCCGGTGGTGGTCGTGGGTCGGACGCGGCCGGACTGGCCGGTGGGGACGGTGAGCGGGGCGGCGTCGGCGGGGCGGCCGGGGAGCGGCTGGTGGACATGGTGTATTTCTCGCTGTTCGGCGGGTCGGCGCCGCTGGCCGAGCGGGACGCGCGGCTGGCCAGGTTGCGCGCCGACGTGGCCCGGTGTGACGAGTTGCGGCAGCTCGTCGCGGTGCTGCGGGAGCGGATCCACCGGGTGACCGGGCCGCCGGTCGGGCGGGTGCCGTTGCGGGTGCACGCCCGCTACAGCCGCAACGAGGCGTGCGCCGCGTTCGGCATGGCCAACCCGGCGTCACTGCGCGAGGGCGTGAAGTGGCTGCCCGACGAGCGGGCGGACCTGTTCTTCGTCACCCTGGTCAAGGCGTCGCACCACTACTCCCCCACCACGATGTACGCCGACCGGGCCGTCACCGAGACGGTTTTCCAGTGGGAGTCGCAGAGCACCACCTCGACCGCGTCCCCGACCGGGCAGCGGTACGTGCGCCACGCGGAGTTGGGCTCGACGGTGCACCTGTTCGTCCGGGAGACCAAGGTGCCCGACGGCGTCCTGGGCGTGCCGCCCTACCTGTACGCGGGGCCGATGCGGTACCTGTCGCACACCGGTGACCGGCCGATGCGGATCCTGTGGGAGCTGGCGACCCCGCTGCCGGCGGAGGTGTTCACGGCGGCCCGGGTGGTGGCCGGCTGAGCGGCTTGCTCGTGCTACGGGCGTTCGACGGCGAGGCGCACGCCCAAGCCGATGAACACCCCGCCGGTCGCCATGTCGAGGCGGCGGCGTGCGGCTCGGCGGCGGCCGAGCCAGTCGCCGATCCGCCCGGCGAGAACGCCCACGGTGCCGTCGACCAGGAACTCGAGCCCGACGAAGACCGCGCCGAGGATCAGGAACTGCAGCCAGACGTGGCAGAGTCGGGGGTCGACGAACTGGGGTAGGAACGCGATCGTGAAGGTGACCATTTTCGGGTTCACCAGATTGGTCAGCAGCCCGCGAAGATACGCCTGCCGGCTGGAGACCCCGCTCGCGGCGGCGGGCTGGACGTGCTGCTCGCCGCGGTGGCGGATGGCCTGGACGCCGAGGTAGACGAGGTAGCCGGCGCCTGCCAGGCGCAGCGCGGTGAACGCGGTCGGTGCGGCGGCGAAGAACGCGGACAGGCCGGCGGCCGCGAGGGTGATGTGGACGATCTCGCTGGTCGCGACTCCTGCGGTTGCCAGCAGCCCGGCCCGCGCGCCGCCGCGTATCCCGCAGCCGAGGACGAACAGCATGTCGGGGCCTGGGCTGATCATCGCGACCAGGGTGGTAGCGAGGAAAATGACGAAGAGGTGCTGCTCGACGGGCATGCGCCGATGCTCGGGCGGACGGTGTGGCTGGGCAAGCGATATCCCAGACCCCACCGTTTTTGTCGGTCGGTCATGCCACCATCCCGGCCATGCCTGAGATCGTCATCGCGGCGTTGGTTCGCGAAGGTCGGGTCCTGCTCGTCCATCGGAGTCCGAACCGCCCCGTCTACCCGGACGTGTGGGATCTGCCGGGCGGACATGTCGACGCGGGCGAGACAGAGCTGGCCGCGCTCGCCAGGGAGATGCACGAGGAACTGGGCGTGCGGATAGCGACAGGCTCGGCGACCCACCTGTGTCGGCTACAGGTCGGCCACGGAGACGAATCGGTGCGCTTCAGCGCCTGGCTCGTCGACGAGTGGGCGGGGACGCCGACGAACGTCGCTCCCGACGAACATGACGAGATCCGTTGGTTCCGGCCGGAGGAGTTGCCACCGCTCGTCCACGAACCCGTACGCACGGCGGTGGTGGAAGCGATGCGGGGCACCCGCGTCTGAACCCCCGCACCCTCTTCCCGGTGCCTCCTGGCCGCCGTCCTCGACCGTTAGGGTGATCACGAGGTCTGCGGTGGTCTCCGGTACGGACCTCGATACACCCCTGAGGAGTCGCTCATGCCAACGGAATTGGGACTCTGGCGGGTCGACGGTGAGCCACGACGGCTGTCACCGAGCGGTGTGCCGCTGGAGTCCCGGTTGGAGGACATGATCGAGCGCGATCCGACCATCCTCGGGGAACCGTTGATGTTGGTGGGGCGACAGGTGCAGACCGACTTCGGCAAGTTCATCGACCTGCTCGCGGTCGACGGCGACGGTCGGCTGCACGTGCTCGAACTCAAGCGGGACAAGACGCCACGCGAGGTCGTCGCCCAGGCGCTCGACTACGGGTCCTGGATCCAGGAGTTGACCCATGAGCGGATCTTGGAGATCTTCGGTGGCTACCGCTCCGGTGTGCGCTTCGAGCAGGCGTTCGAGGACCGGTTCGGCGTCTCCCCACCGGAGGAGCTGAACGCCTCCCACGTGCTGACCGTGGTGGCGAGCGACAGCGACCCGGCGACCGAGCGGATCGCCAGCTACCTGGTCAGCTACGGCGTCCCGATCAACGTCGCGCTGTTCCGCTACTTCGAGGACGATGCCCGGTCGTACCTCGCCCGCACCTGGCTGGTCACGGAGTCCGAGACCGCCGAGACTCCGTCGTCCCGGCGCCAGCGGGCAAAGGAACCGTGGAACGGGCTCGACTGGTATGTGACATTCGGCGAGGAGTCCGGCATCCGCTCCTGGGACGACGCGATGCGGTACGGCTTCGTGTCCGCCGGCGGCAGCGAGTGGTTCTCCCGTCGGCTGCGGGCGCTGCCCGAGGGCGGCCGGATCTCGGTGTACATCCCCAGGTCCGGCTACGTCGGTGTCGGTGTCGTGCTCGGGGAGGCGAGGCCGGTTGACGAGACGGTGCTGACCGTGAATGGCGAGGCGCGCAAGATGCGCGAACTGCAACTCCATGCCGAATACCGGCATGCGCCCGGTCCGGACAACGAGGAGTGGGTGGTGCCCGTACGGTGGCTGGTCACGCGGCCGCGGGCGGACGGTTTCCAGGAGAAGGGCCTGTTCGCCAACCAGGCCCCTGCCTGCAAGCTACGGAACAGGTTCACCCATGACCGACTGGCTGAGCACTTCAACCTCGACGCCCTGAATGAGGCGTAGTAGCGAGGACGCCAGACCGTCATCCACGGCGACGGGTGGATGTCGGAGCCAGCTGGTAGAGATGTTGGCGTGATCGTTTCCAGCTGCGGCAACCTGCTCGAAGCCGACGCCGAAGCTCTGGTCAACGCGGTCAACACTGTGGGCGTCATGGGCAAGGGTCTCGCCTTGGCCTTCAGGCAGGCTCACCCGCGCAACTACGCCGCCTACCGGGCCGCCTGCGCCGCCGGTGACGTCCGCCTGGGCAAGGTGTTCGTGTACGACTCGGGCCGCCCCGGCCGCCACCGGTACGTCATCAACTTCCCCACCAAGGGCCACTGGCGATCCCCTTCCCGGCTGACGCACGTCGAGACCGGGCTGTGTGACCTGGCCCTGTCGATTCGCGACCACGGCATCGGGTCGGTGGCCGTACCGGCGCTCGGCTGTGGGGAGGGCGGTCTCGACTGGTCCGACGTCCGCCCGCTCATCGAGACCACCTTCGCCGACCTGCCCGACGTGCATGTGCTCCTCTATCCACCAGCAGCGCACACCGGGTCCGCTGACCGGTAGCAGGATCAGCCTGCCGTGCGGCCGACGGCACGAGCGTGCCGCCGGCGTCGAGCAGCGCCCGCCACGCCCGCGTGTCAGCGGACGGGGTCGACAGTTACTCCGTCGGGTGCGGGTCGCCGGTGAACGACGTGGCGTGGTCGGTGACCCACTGATGGAAGGTTCGGGCCGGCCGGCCGAGCAGGTCGGACACCGTCGAGGTGACGTAGGCCGGGCGTCCGGTCGCGGCGTTCCACGCGGCCAGCAGCATGTCGACGGCCGGGCGCGCGGCTTCTGGGGCCTGGCGTCGGAACTCGTCGGGGGACATCTCCTCGAACGTCAGCTGGCGGCCCAGCGCGTCGCCGATGACGCGTACCTGGTCGGCCTGGGTGAGTGACTCGGGGCCGGTCAGGACGTGGTCGCCGCCGGCGTGGCCGCCGTCGCGCAGGATGTGCGCGATGACCTCGGCCACGTCCCGGTCGTCGACCGGGGCGGTCTCGGCCGCGCCGTACGGCCAGCGGACCACGCCGTCGGCACGGATCGCGGCGGTCCACCAGGACAGGGCGTTCGAGGCGAACATCCCCGGCCGGACGATCGTCGAGTCGACTCCGGTGGCGGCGATGAGCCGCTCGACCTCGGCGTGCAGCGCGGCCATCGGGTTCGGCTGCTGGAAGAACGGGTGCGGGGTCCGGTGCGGGGCGGACAGGTAGACGATCCGCTGGGCGTGGGCGGCGAGCCGGTCGACGACGGCCGGCGCGGTCTGCGGCGGGGCGGTCCAGACCAGGAAGACCGTGTCGATGCCGGGCAGCGCGGCGTCGAGCGATTCGGGCACCGTGAGATCGCCGGTGACGGTCTCGACGGTGGCGGGCAGGGTCGCCGCCGACTCGGGGCGGCGGACGAGGGCACGGATTGGCGTACCGGTTTCGGTGAGCTGGTCGACCACGGCGCGGCCGATGCGTCCGGTCGCCCCGGTGACGAGCACCGCGGACCCTTGCGTGGATGTCGTGTCTTCCATGGTCGCCATCTTTTCGTTACCGGGTTAAAGAAGCAACTCGGTAACGAGTGTTACCGTGGTGCGGTGAGCGAGCCGGTCGGCCTGCGGGCCCGCAAGAAGGTACGGACCCGGGACGCGATCGCCGACGCGGCGATCTCACTCTTCCTGGCGCACGGGTTCGACCAGGTGTCGGTGGCCGACATCGCCGCGACGGCCGAGGTGTCGAAGCCGACGCTGTTCCGCTACTTCACCACCAAGGAAGACCTGATCCTGCACCGCTTCGCCGACCACAACGGCGAGGCCGCCCGGGTGGTCCGCGACCGGCCCCACGGCACCGCGCCGATCACGGCGCTGCACCGGCACTTCCGGGCCGGCCTCGACCGCTTCGAACCGGTCACCGGCCTCAACGACCACCCCGAGGTGGTGGCGTTCCACCGGATGGTGTTCACCACCCCGAGCCTGGCGGGCCGGATCCTGCGGTACATGCTCGACGACGAGGACGCCCTGGCCGCCGTCCTCGACCCGGGTGTCCCAGGGCGGCTGGTGGCCGCCCAGGTGATCGCGGTGCAACGCGTCCTGGCCCGGACCAACTGGCAGAAGATCGCCGACGGGCGGTCGGCGCAGGATGTGCGGCCCGAGGCGGTCGCCGACGCGGACGACGCCTTCGCCCGCCTGCGCTGATGCAGGTGCACCTTCGGCAGGATCAAGACACTGAATCGCCGAGCCGGATCTCCCCGCGGACGAAGATCGTGCGACCCCGGGTCCGGTCGCTGGTCGAGTTCGGGATAGTCCTGAGCATCCTGGTGGCCCTGGCCACCTTCAGCGAACCTGCCGCCGCCAGACAGCTCAATTCACGGCGACGATCTGCCGTACCAGCGCCTGCATGCGGGTCCGGTCGGCAGGCATCGGGGACATTTGCGGAAGACCGGTTGCGCTGGGCGTACCGAAGAAGCGGTGCAATACGTCACCCGCCGCGCGTCCGGTCACGCTGTCCGGCCACGCCGCCGCGCGCAGTCCAGCGGCGTGAGCGGCGTTCAGCAGCCGCCACAGGTCCACGGCGTCCTTGGCTGCGTAGCGACCCCGGTAGGCCATCGCCTTGAGGCACAGCGCCGAAGTCAGGTCGGGCAACGCGACCCGCATGGTGAGCTGCGGCCCGCCGGTGAGTCGTACCCGCAGATCCAGCAGCACCGCCGGGCGGTGCAGGGCGAGCGCCAGACCCGGCACCTCGTCGACAACCAGCTCGCCGTGCCGCTGATTCGGCACCATTCTGCCGCGAAACGAGGGAGCCAGAATGTCGACGACCAGGTCCAGTCGCCCGTACGCGTCGTCATGTCCCCGTACGAATCGGTTGGCCGCCTCCCGGCTGCGGTAGCCGTGCCGGGTCAGGGCGGCGGTCAGCCGAGGATCGGCGATGACCTGGGGCAGCGCGGCGAAGTCCGCGTCTGCCGTTTCCCGCATGGGCACCTGGGCCTCGACGCCATCAGCGGCCACCAGCAACGTGACCATGTGACCCCCGACGATTCGGTAGTCGACCGCGAGTTCGGTCGCGATGGCCGACAGGTCCGCAAGGGTCAGGAAACCGGCGTCGGCGGCGCGGCTCGTCGACACGAGCGATACCGAACGTGGCGGCGGGACCGCCGGTTGGGTCATCTTCGGTCCGGTCATGCCGCATGTCCTCCACCGGTGTGCCAGGTCCGGCGGCGCAGCACCTGCCACAACCGGTCGGCAGCCTCCTCCGTGTCGGCACCCGTCGAGCGCCGCACGTCCCAGAGAATCTGCAGCGGGTCGGCCAGGGGCAGCGAATCCCCGATCCGCTCGCCCGGCCAGACACCGGGATCTCTGGCTACCACCAGCTCCAACGTGGCTTCGTCCGCGCCCGCTGGGGTGAGCCCGGCGGGCGCCAGGTCCGATCCGGTACGGGCGTAGACGATCGCGCGGCTGGGCGTGTGCCAGGGGGCAATGAAGTCTGCGGCGACATCGCCGGAGACTGCGACGCTGGGGTGCCGGGTGGTTGCCGTTTCGCTCCTGGCAGCGATCGTGTCGAACAGGGCGACGACCGCTCGCGCCTGGGCCACCGGCGGCTCCAGACCGAACCAGAAGGTACTGATTCCGCCGGGACCGGGATAGGCGTCGAGCCACCAGCGGGCGAGCCGATCCACGTCTGCGGCTGTCCAGCCCGTCGAGGTCCGTCGCACGAGACCTTGTTCGCTCAGGGTTCGCAGCGACTGGGAGACCCGCGGCTGCGAGACGCCGGTCAGCTCGGCCAACTCGGTCTGCGTGGCGTACGGCCGCTCGATCAGTCGCCGGACCAGCGTCAAGGTGCCCCATGGCAGGCGACCCGGCCTGACCCGGCGAGGCCGTTCTCGGGTCGGCGCGGTGGCCGTGTCAAGGCGGACCCGCTGTCCGCCGATCCGGAGAGTTCCGACGACATGGTGACCGTCGTCCACGAGCCACGACCAGCCTGCGGCCTCCGCGGCGGCCCGAGCCGCGGGTGTCGCCGCCGGCACGATGATCAGCCCCGGCTCCCCGTGCCGGTCGGCCAGTGCCGCGATGTCGCTCGGATTCAACGGCGCCGTAGAGGCTACGACCGTGCTGGTCCCTCCGACACCGGAAGAGGTCAGCTCGACCCGGTCCGCGCCGAGTGGCACGAGAGTGACCCCGGCGTCGAGCAACGCTCGCCACACCCGTGTCGATATAAGCATTACGCAGCCTCCTCGGATAATACTTATAGCACGGGTTGGACCCGGGACTCGGACGTTCAGCCCCTGGCTGAGCTGCGTCAACTCCTGGGACCGAGCTGCGCCCGTTCGTTGGCCGGGGCGGGTGCCTCCACCGTCGAACCGGAGACAGGCCCTACCATCGCCGCATGGCGACGAGGCTGGTGCAGATCAACATGAAGGCTCGGGACGAGGCCGCGCTGGGCGCATTCTGGGCGGAGGTGCTCGGCGGCTGGGACATCTCCAGCGAGGGACCCGGCGTGATCAACCTCGAACCCAAGGGCCTCACCTACCCCGACCCGGCCGCCATCTTCATCGACCTGGTCGTGTCCGAGGAACCCAAGACGGTGAAGAACCGGGTGCATGTCGACCTCGCCACCACCTCGAAGGCCCACCAGGCGGAGCTAGTCGCGCGGCTGACCGAGCTCGGCGCCACCCCCGTCGACGTGGGCCAGGGCGACGTCTCGTGGCAGGTGATGGCCGACCCGGAGGGCAACGAGTTCTGCGTGCTGGACTGGCACGACCCGGACCAGGACACCGGGCAGATCGCCTCGGTGGTCGTCGACTGCGCGGACCCGCTGGCCATGGCCCGCTTCTACGGCGAGGCCACGGACTGGACCGTGCTGAAGGTGACCGACCAGAACGCGGTGCTGCGCTCGGCCAAGGGCGTCGGCCCGTACCTGCAGTTCCTCCGTACGCCCGACGTGAAGACCGGGTGGAACCGGGTGCACCTGGACCTGCGCCCGTACCCGGGTGACGACCTGGCGGCCGAGACGGCCCGGCTGGTAGCGCTCGGCGCCACCGTCATCGACCTGGATGTCCCGTGGACGGTGCTGGCCGATCCGGAGGGCAACGAGTTCTGCCTCCTCAGCCCAAGATGATCTGAGCCCGCGCGCCGCCGTATCCGATTGTCGAATGCCGGCGCACGGGCGGACCACTCCGTCAGGGCAGGCCCGGTAACGGCGAGGCGACCGCGCGTGCGCCGATCGAGGTGAAACAATCGCTTGATCGCGGAGTCGATCATCGGAGGGGCCGTGAAGTTTGACCTCCTGCTGACGGATCATCCCTCGTGGCGGCCTTCGGGTGGTGGCTTCCGCCGCGTGCTGTCGGTCGATAGCGGGACCGCCTGGCTGGTCGAGGTGCGCGAGGGCCGGCCCACGTGGACGTTGTTGGACGGCGTCGCTCCCCCGCCCAGCCCCGATGTTTTCGCAACATCTCGGTCGTCAGGCAGGCGGGCGTCTCCGATCGCCGCGCCCCTTGCCCAACTCGGCCGCGTCGGCCGGCTGCGCAACCCGAGCCTGTGGGACGCACTGGCGACGGCAATTGTCCGTCAGGTGATCCGAGCCGCTCAGGCTCGGCTCCTGTACCGCAATTTCTGCGATGCCTACGGTCCACGGATCGCGCTATCCGATCACACCGACATTCGCTCTTTTCCATCTCCCGCAGATGTGATAGCTCTGAGCGATGGCGACTTCACTCAGTGTGGCATGGCCTTCAAGAGAAGACCGTTGCGTCACGCTGCCGAAGCCTTCCTCGACCGAGGCGAAACCTGGTCGCAACTCTCACCTTCCGTACTGGTCAAGGAACTTCAGACCATCCCCGGCGTTGGTCCGTGGAGCGCGGGGGCCGCAGTCGCCGACTGGAGCAACGACTGGTCGCTCTATCCCTACGGCGACCTGGCAGTCCGCACCTGGGCCCGGCACGCCGCGCCGGATCATCCCTGGCCCGCGGACGAGGCCGCGTTCGCCCGGATGTGGCGGCAGGTGACCGGTGACCACCTCGCCAGCCTCACCCTACTCACCCTCGCCTGGGCGGGCAGGCACGGCGGATCGGTCTGACCCGATACTCGGCGCGGGCGCCCACGCGCCGCTCGACCTGCTGCTGGTCAACGCTCCGCTGCGGGACTACGGTCTGCGGCCCCGGGTCAACGATTTCACCTTGCCCGTGTTGGGAATGGGCTACATCGCGACCTACGCCGCCGCTTGCGGATTCAACGTCGGAGTCCTGGATGGGGAGTCTCTCGGGCTGGGCCTCGACCGGATGCGGCACGTCATCAACGAGCGCGCTCCTCGTTGGGTGGGGTTCAACCTGCTCGCTCCCACCTATGAATTGACCGCTCGCCTGGCGGCCGGTCTCGATCCGGCGATCGCGGTCATGGTGGGTGGCCACCAGGCCAAGGCCATGCCGCTGGCGGTGCTCGAAGATCCCCGGTTCCACCGACTGGAGGCACTTGTCGTGGGCGAGGCCGAAAGCCGGGTTGCCGAACTGTTGCGCGATCGGCGTACCCGCGCCGAGCTGCCGGGCGTCATGTGGCTCGACCCGATCATGAGGACACCGGTCACCGGCGGCATGCCGGGCCGATCCTTCCACCTCGCGCCGGACATCAACGCGTTGCCGTTCGTGGACCGTCGTTACTTCGCCGCCGACCCGTACGACGGCGGTGATGGACGCCTGGAGGCCGCAATGGTGGGCGCCCGTGGCTGTCCGTATGACTGCTCGTTCTGCGGCGCGGCCGTCAGCGCCAACCCGGACGTCACCATCCGCACCCGAGGGCCGGAGAACATCATTGCCGAGATGGACGCGTTGCACGCCGACTACGGCGTCACCGCATTCCGCCTCGTGGACGACCTGTTTCTCGGGTACGAGCGGTTCATCCGCGCCTGCATGGCCGCTTTCGGCGCGGCGCGGGTCGGCGACCGGTACGTCTGGGACGCGACCGGACGGATCAACGTGCTGGCCCGCACCGACGACTCCTTGCTGGCGACCCTCGCCGAGAACGGCTGCCGGGAGGTGGCGCTGGGAGTGGAGTCCGGCAGCACGCGCATGTTGCGCCACATCGGCAAGCGGATCACCCCGGAGTTGACCCGGCAGGTGGTGCGGCGACTGACCCGCGCGGGCATCAACGTCAAGGGCTACTTCATCCTCGGTCTGCCGACCGAGACCCGCGAGGAACTGGACGCCACCGTCCGGCACGTCCACGAGTTGTGGGACATCTCCGCAGCCGGCCCGGGCTCGTTCCGGGCGAGCGTCTTCGAGTTCCGCCCCTATCCGGGGACACCGGAATGGCACCGACTACTCGCCACCGGCAGGTACGAGCCGAGCCAGCTACTCGACTACACCGCCGTCGACCTGACCGGTGACGGGTTGGAGGAAGCCATGCGGGAGAGGGACGAGTTCAACTTCTCGGTCAACATACAGTTCGGTGAAGTCGAACTGTCCTACCTGCGTCGTCAACTGGTGAAGCTGGCCCGTGAGCAGCACGATCGGCGAAGTCGGGCATGACCGGTCCGGGACGCTTCATTGTGATCGACGGCCCCAGTGGCGTGGGAAAGACCACCACGACGGCGCTGCTCTGCGACCGCCTCGCCGAAGGCGGTTGGGAGGTCGTCGCGACCAAGGAACCCACCCAATCGACGTTGGGCAGCACCGCTCGGTACGGCACCGACGAGTATCGCGGGCTCACCCTGGCGTGCCTGGTGGCCGCGGATCGCTACCACCATCTGGAGCGCGAGATCCGACCCGCCCTGGCCGTCGGAAAGGTTGTGGTCTGCGACCGTTACCTGGCCACCTCACTGGTGCTGCAACGTCTGGACGGCGTGGAGCCGGATTTTCTGTGGGCCATCAATCGGCACATCGACCGACCCGACCTGACCGTCATCCTCACCGGCGATCCGGCCAGCTCCCGGGCCAGGGCAGCCGCCCGCGGCATCCACAGCCGCTTCCACCGAGGCGGCGAGGACGCGGGACGAACCGAAAACGATCTCTATCTCAGGGTGGCGACGGAGTTGTCCGAGGCCGGCTTCCCCGTGCTGGTGCACGACGTACGCGATCACCGGCCGGAGCAGGTGGCGGCCGCCATCTTCGACCAGGTACGGGCCAGGCTGCCGTAGGGGCGGTCAGACGCCGACCGCTTGGGCGGAATGGACGAGGGAGTCGTATGTATCGGTGCTGCGCTCCAGGTCAACCCCGAGCGACCGGGCGAACTCGTCCAGCTCCCGTTGCACCTCGACGCCGGACCGCTTGTCCGACACGAGCGCCTCGATCTCCAGGAACGAGCCCAAGCCGGCCACCTCGTCCAAGCAGAGCGAGAGGTGCCCGAGGCGCCCCGTGCGCCGGGTCTTGACGATCCGCGTAGTTGGGTAGAAGCCCATGGCGAGAATCGCCGCGTGCATCGGAGCTCGGTCGGCGACCTCGGTCTCGTGCTCGGCACACGCCAGCTCATTGTCGAGCGGTTGCTTGACGCAGAAGGTGTGCCGCCCGCTCTGCGTACGTAGCCGGGCGAAGGCGAGCCCCGCTCTGCTCTGTCCGTAGGCCCAGCCTCGCATCGCGTACGCCTGGTCGTCCTGCTCGACGGGGGCGGAGATGGTCACGCCACGCTGCCGCAGCGCGGCCAGAACGGCGCCGACGTCCATAATCCGGTACTTGACCTCGATCTCCCGGATGTCGTCACTCATTCCGATCCTCCACAACCGTGCCGGACGCAGACCGGGCAACCTAATCACAGTGTTCACTGGACCGCGTGACGACACTCCGATACCGGATCAATCATCTGTTTTCTGTGTAATTCGCCGCTGATACGCCCCCCATTCCGCGCCGACCGAGTGCGGCGCCGACCGTCCCGCAGCGTCAGGTGGCGGTCCGCGTCTTCCGAGCAGCTCCTGCTGGACGCCGGTACGCACGAGTTCGTGGGCTACCGCTCGGTGGCCGCCAAGGACTACACGTTCAAGGCGCCCGACGGGCCGCTGCACATCAAGCGGGGCGAGGTCCAGTTCACCATCACCCGAGTGGCGGCGAGGTTCGTCGACAAGGCGGGAAAGACCAGCTAGCCGCCTGGGCGCCGGCCGGCACCGGCGCCCCAGCTCACGGCTCAGTCGCGGGCCGCGCCGGTCGGTGTCGCCGCCCGGCGGGCCCGGACCGCCGCCGCCAGGTCCGCCAGTACGCCCTCGGTCTCCGGCCAGCCCAGGCAGGCGTCGGTGATCGACTGTCCGTACTCCAGCGGCCGGGTCGGGTCCAGGTCCTGCCGACCGGGCACCAGGAACGACTCCAGCATCACCCCGACGATGCCGCCCTGGCCGTCCGCCAGCTGCTCGGCCAGGGCGGTCGCGACCAGCGGCTGCCGGCGGTGGTCCTTGCCGCTGTTGTCGTGGCTGGCGTCGATCACCAGCCGCTCGGGCAGGCCGGCGGCCCGCAGCAGGGCGAGCGACCGGCCCACCGACCCGGCGTCGTAGTTGGGTTCGCCCCGGCCGCCGCGCAGCACCAGGTGGCAGTCCGCGTTCCCCCGGGTGTGCATGATCGCCGGTGCGCCGGAGACGTCGATGCCGGGGAAGACATGCGGCACGCCGGCCGCCCGGATCGCGTCGACCGCGGTGCCGACGCTGCCGTCCGGGCGGTTCTTCATCCCGATCGGCATGGACAGGCCGGACGACAACTGGCGGTGCACCTGGCTCTCGACCGTACGGGCCCCGATGGCGCCCCAGGAGACCGTGTCGGCGATGTACTGCGGGGTGATCGGGTCCAGGAACTCGCAGCCGACCGGCAGGCCGAGCCGCAGGACGTCCAGCAGCAGCGCCCGGGCGGCACGCAGCCCGGCGTTCACGTCGCCCGAGCCGTCCAGCCCGGGATCGTTGATCAGGCCCTTCCAGCCGACGGTGGAGCGGGGTTTCTCGAAGTAGACCCGCATCACCACCAGCAGGTCGTCGGCGTGTTCGGCCGCCGCCACCCGTAGCCGCCGCGCGTAGTTAAGGGCGGCCGCCGGATCGTGCACCGAGCACGGGCCGACGACCACCAGCAACCGGTCGTCCTCCCGGTCGAGCACCCGGGCCGCCGATCGTCGGCCGTCCAGCACGACGCGGGCCAGGGACTCGTCCAGCGGTAGTTCGTGGTGCAGCAGGGCCGGGGTGGTCAGCGGCACGATCCGGTCGATCCGCTGGTCACTGGTCCGACCCATCCCGATGGTGGGCATCGTCAGGCTCCTATTTCCGCCGACCGCCGATCCCGGGGCCGGCGCCCGGGAGCCGAGCCGGCTGATTCCACGAAAAAAGCAGGGACGGGATGTCCCTGCTTTCAGCCGGCTCTGCTGGATCTGGTGACGTCAGGTCATGGCCGAGTCACCGGCTCCGCTGGCCGGCTGACTAAACCATCGATACGTACGCACCACGGGTGGAACCATACCCGACGCCGGCCCGGATCGGCCCCCGCCGCCCAGTTGCTGGTACGCCCGAGGCGCGAGTAACCAGAGCGACTACCCGGAGCGCCGGCTGGAATCCGCACTGGAGACGAGCGATGGCGGAACCGTCAACCGGCTCGCGCGCGCAGGCTCCGCGTCAGGGTCTGGATCATCACCGTCGCGGGGACGAGGTGCAGCCCGACCAGGGCGGCGACGGTGGCGGCGTTCGCCCCGGAGACGAACGGCGGGACCAACGAGATCGCGGTCAGCGACCCGGCCGTCCAGACGAACCGCTCGGCAGGACGTGCGCTCCACCGCAGCAGTGCGACGGCGATGCCGGTGCCCACGACCGAGAAGAAGCCGGTCACCACGGCAAACCCGGCCAACGGGATGGCCTCGCCACCGTCGGGGATCTCGAAGTCGGCGCCGACGGCCCGGGCGAGCGCGGCGGCGAGGGTGGTGGCCACCATCGCCGCGAGGGTGGCGACGAGGCCGGTGCCGGCGAGCCCGAGGAGGAGGCGGGTGCGACCCGTTCCCCGGGCTGCGGCGATCCCGGTGTCCTTCATCCTGTTCATCGCGTCACCCCGTCGGCCGGGAGGCGGTCGGGCAGTCCGAGCCGCGGGAACCGGTCGGCGTGGAACGTGACGATCTCGGTGATCATCCCACCGGTGATCCGCAGGGCGTCGAGCGTCAACGGCAGGTAGGCGCCCTCCCGCTCCCGCCAGTGGTAGAAGGCGACGGCCGGCTGCCGGTTCACGGCGGTGGGGACCGCGCGCAGACCGGTCATGCCCGGGAAGCCGTCGTCGATCCAGTCCCGCACCACCGCGTCGCGGCCGACGTGCAGGCCCGGCGTGGGCGGCATCGAGCACCGGACGTCCTCGCGCAGCATGGCGGCGAGCCGGTCGATGTCCGTGGCCACGCTGGCGTCGGTGAAGCGGCGTACCAGCTCGCGGGTGCCGGCGTCCTCGTCGCCGCCGGTCCAGTCCTGCCGCTGCGCCGGCAGGTGTTCCCGCATCCCGGCGCGGGCCCGCTGCAGCGCGCTGTTCACCGAGTTGACCGAGTCCCCGAGCAACTCCGCGACGTCCCGGGCCGGCCAGCCGAGCACGTCCCGCAGGATCAGCACGGCCCGCGGCCGGGGCGCGAGGTGCTGGACCGCGACCAGGTATGCCAGCTCGATCGTCTCCCGCGCGACGGCCACAGTTTCCGGCTCGTCCGCGCCGGCCGCGGGCAACTCGTCCAGCAACCGGTCCGGGTACGGCTGCAGCCACCGCACCTCACCACCGATGGCCGGCTCCGGACGACAGCTGGCCAGCAGGTCCAGGCAGGCGTTGGTGGCGATCCGATACAACCAGGCCCGGAACGTCGACCGTCCCTCGAACGTCTCCCGCCGCCGCCAGGCCCGCAGGAACGTCTCCTGCACGGTGTCCTCGGCGTCCTCGAACGACCCGAGCATCCGGTAGCAGTGCACGTGCAGCTCCCGCCGGTGCCGCTGCGCCAACCCCGAGAACGCCGACTCGTCCACCTCGCCCAACCGCACGTCCACACCCATCACGCCATCCTTCCGTCTCGTCGTGTCCGGTCGTAGGTGTGACGGGTACGGGCCCGAGAACTCATCACCCGGGCCGCGGACCGCCTCCGCCCCGAGGGTCGGGCCGACGGCCGGGGCGGTGGGGTGCGCGGCGTCCCCGGCGCTAAGGTTTCCCCGTGCCGTACCGTGCGGCTCACGCACGAGAAACCCAGGGAGTACAACATGCCCGATCCCGGTACGCCGAAAGAGAACGACGCCGCCGAGACCGTGACCGACGCCGACGCCGGGACGGACGGGTCGCCGGCCGAGGACGAGTCCGCCGTCTTCCAGAACCGGGCCGCCCGGCGGGCGAAGACGACGGCCGCCAAGCAGCGGCAGATCGAGGGCAAGGCCAAGCAGTTCGGTGGCCGCGGTTCGGTCCAGGGTCCACGGCAGTGGGGAAACCGCCGCAGCGGCTGATCACCGGCGACAATTCCTCGTCACGCCCCGTACGGCCGTCGCCCGCCGCCTCCGGTGTAGCGTCCGGCGGCGGATCTGCAGCCGCTGTTCGACAAGATTGCCCTCGAACCGGGTCCACCCCCGGCGACGGAGGTGCTGAGCGTGCACGGCGCGCTCGACGACATCTTCCCGGACCACCCGGCCGAGTCGGCCAGGGCCGTCCTGCGGGCGCAGCGCCCGTAGCGGACAGACAGCACAGCCGCACGGCTGACGGGTCGCGGACCCGTCAGCCGTGCGTGTGCGTCCCAGGTCACCGCGCCGCGCCGAGCCGCCGCGCCGAACCGGCCTGCCTTGACAGGCAAGTGGTCACTTGCATAACGTTCGGTTGCGTGGGTGACGTCTTCAAGGCCCTGGCGGACCCTACGCGCCGTGCGATCCTCGACGAGCTGACCGACCGCGACGGTCAGACCCTGTTCGAGATCTGCGCGCGCCTGACGAACAAGCACGGGCTCGGTTCGTCCCGGCAGGCGATCTCGCAGCACCTGGACGTCCTGGCGGAGGCGGGCCTGGTCGAGACCCGCCGCGAGGGCCGCTACAAGTTCCACCACCTCAACACCGCGCCGCTCGAACCGATCGTCGAACGGTGGCTCAAGAAGACCGGGAAGGACTGAGATGAGAATCCACCTGGCCAGCGTGTTCGTGGACGACCAGGAGAAGGCGCTGCGCTTCTACACCGAGGTGCTCGGCTTCAAGGAGAAGCACAACGTCCCGCTGGGCGAGGACTCCTGGCTGACCGTGGTGTCACCGGAGGACCCGGACGGCGTCGAACTCCTGCTCGAACCCAGCGGCCACCCGGCCGTGCGGCCGTTCAAGACGGCGCTGGTCGACGACGGCATCCCGGCCACGTCGTTCGCCGTCGACGACGTCCGGGCCGAGCACGAGCGACTGCGCGGCCTCGGGGTGCGGTTCACCCAGGAACCCGCGGAGATGGGACCGGTGATCACCGCGGTGCTCGACGACACCTGCGGCAACCTGATCCAGCTCACCCAGTTCGTCGGCTGACCGCGGCCGGCCCGAGCCGGGACGCGCGGCGGGGTCGTCCCGCTGCGCGCCCCGGCCGTGGCGGACCACCGGCGCCCCGGTGACCCGCGGTTCCGACAGACCTGCCGGGGCCGGCGGGGGCGGCGGACTTGGTTGCGCAACGCGATGGTTGGGGCCGCTGCGGCGGGGCTGGACGCCGCCGACGGGACGGTGGGCAGCGCCAAGCTGCCCCGCCGCTGGGGCCGGCTGCTGGACGTACCGGCCCGGTACGTCGAGGGTGCCGGCGACCCGGCGGTGACGCTGGAACTGGACGGGCGGACCTTCACCGCCGGCAGCGCCGCGACCGACGCCGCGCTCGGCGCCCACCTGGACCATCCGGTACGGCTGACCCGGGTGGCGCCCCCGGACGCCAGGCTGCACCGGCTACTGCCGGACGAGCCGGGACTCGTCCCGCAGTGGATGGCCGGGATCGACCCCGGCACCGAGACGGTGACCCCGGTCGCGGGCGCCCGCTCCGGCCGGTTCGTCGACTTCGGCGCCGTACACCTGGTCACCACCGGTGCGCTCGCCGAGCTGGCCGACCGGATCGGGCGTACCGAGGTGTCGCCGGACCGGTTCCGGCCCAACCTGGTGCTGGACGCGGACCGCGACCCGGAGCCCGGCGCGCGGCTGCGGTTCGGCGAGGTGGTGCTGCGGGTGCTGGTGCGCACCCCGCGCTGCGTCGTGCCCGGCCTGGCCCAGGGCACGTTGCCGGCCGACCGGGCGTTGCTGGCCACCCTGGCCCGGGACTACCGGACCGACCTGCCCGACCTCGGCCGGGCCGCCTGCTTCGGCAGCTACGCCGAGGTGCTGCGCCCCGGCCGGCTACGGGTCGGCGAACGGGCCGCCTCGTCGTAGCCGGCGAGTCACTGCCACCCGGCAGCCATGGCGACGATCCTGGCCGTTACCACCTCCGGGTCCACCAGTTGATGGAGATGCCGGCCAGGAACATGCTCGACAGCCCACCCTCGCTCCGTCGCCTCCTTCGCCAGCGGCTCGTACGGCGGGCCGAACAGCAGGTAACCGCACGGACGGTCGTTCCAACCGGTCGGAGTGGGTACCACCTCCTCGTAGTAGCTCAGCGGCAGCCGCGGCTGCTCGGCGGACACCGCCGAGCGGGTTTCCGCGTCGGGGAACATCGGCGCGACGTCGGACTCGTCCCACCATTGCGTCCACTGCGGCAGCCGGCCCTCGGCGACCTTCGGCCGAAGAAAATCCAACAGCTCAGCCGGGGCGACGGGGGTAGGCCCGGCTGGTGACGGCAGCGCGGCGTCGACGAACAGGCAGCCGGCAACCCGCCGCGGGCTTACGTCGACGATGACCGGCACGAACAGACCAGCGTTGCTGTGCGCAACGAGCACGATTGGTTGACCCTGCGGTATCTGTTCGATCGCCTCCCGGACCGCGCGGACCACGGGCCGCCAGAACGGTGGACTCGCATCGGCGACGCCCACGAGCGACGGCACGACGACCCGGACGCCCGAGGCTTCCATTCTTTGCGCGACAGGAGCCCAGGTCAAAGGGCCGACCGACGGGCTGTGGACCAGAACGAAGGCGACATCCATCCGCCCACCCTGCACGACGAACCCGGCCGTTGCGACCCTGGTCGGCACGCTCACCGCGAACAGCGAACGACGCCCGCCGCGGGACAACCCGCTTCGTCGGCCTCCGCCCGTTCGTGGTTGACGGTTGGACGACCGCCAGCGGATGATCCAGCGATGTGCCGCTCGGGTTAGCAGGATGGGGCCGTACACCGTGGACAGCCAACTGCCGACCGTCCTCGTCACCGCCGCCGTGAGCGTCGCGACCACCCTGGTGGCGACCTTCTACGGTCCGGCCTGGAAGGACCGGCTGGACGCCCGCCGGGGCGCCCGGCAGCGGTCCGAACAGGTGCTCGCGCGCTATTCGGAGCCGCTGGCCAGGGCCGCCTTCGACCTGCAGAGCCGGCTGTACAACATCCGCGGCCAGGGTTTCCTGACCGACGAGCGGATCCCGGCGGACTATCGCCGGCTCAGCACCCTGTGGCTGTTCGGTCAGTTCCTCGCCTGGTTGGAGATCGTCCGGCGCGAGGTACAGGTCATCGACGCCGGCGACGTACGGCGCACGACGGCGTTGCAGCGGCACCTGTTCGAGGTGGTCGACATCCTGGCCACCGGCGGCATCGGGGACCCGACGTTCCGGGTGTTCCGGGCGACGCAGCGGGCCGTCGGGGAGCTGATGGTCGTCGAGCGCGGCGTCGACGACCGGCACCGCAGCGACAGCCTCGGCTACGGCGAGTTCGTCCGCCGGTTCGAGACGGAACCGCAGTTCGCCCGCTGGTTCGACGGCCTGGACCGGGACGTCGAACGACTCGTCCGGGGCGAACCGGCGGGGCCGCGGATCTCGCTGGCGCAGCGCGCCCTGATCGACCTGATCGACTTCGTGGACCCGGACTGGGTCCGGTTTCCCGATCCCGACGAACGGGGCCGGATCCCGCTGCCCGACGGGCTGCACTACCCCAAACGGCAGCGGGCCGGCTCGGAGTTCGCCCGCTTCACCTCCGGCGACGACCCGGCTCCCGTCCTCACCGGCTGGGCCCGGGACCGCGGCCTGCCGGTGCGCGGTGAGCCGCCCGGCCCGCTGCGGGTGGCGCTGCCGCGCCGGTTGCGGCCCGCCCGGTACGACCTGGTGCTGCTGCGTTTGACGCCGACCTGGGTGCAGGTGCACGTGGTCCGGCGGTCCGACCCGGAGCCGGTGCCGGCCCCGCTCGGCGAGCGGACCACCACCCGGCCGGCGCTGACCGGCCGGGAACTCGACGCCGTCAACGCCCTGCTGCGCCGGTTCGGCCGGCCCAGCTGGCCACGCCGCCCCGGGCGTCGCTGAGCACAGCGCTCCCGGCCGGGTGGTGGTCGGCCCAGCCCGGCGACCCGCCGGGTGCCCGGGCCGGCCCGGCGCTCCACGCCCCGCCGGTGTGTCGGCGTGCCCGGCGCTTCCCGCCACCCCCGTCGATGTCTGTCGTTGCACAACGTGTGCGCGTGGCCCTCGCCGGGACGCCACCGACAGCGCCGGGAGGAGACGATCGTGCCGATTGGCTGGGAGCGTACGCCCGATCGGGCGGCGAGCATGGACCAGCGTCACGCCCTGATCCGGGACACCGTCAGCGACCTGGTGGCCGGGGCGCCGACCGGGCTGGACCCGATCGACCTGTGGACCGAGATGGTCCGGCTGATGTGTCAGCGCATTCCCGCCCTGATCGGCAACGGCGACGAGTTCACCGCCACCGCCGCGATAGCCGGCGAGTGCCTGCGCCGCCTGGTCGAGGCCGAACACGACTGACCGCGGAGGTGACCGACGCCTGCCGCCCCGCGCCGGCCACCGCGCCGGTCACGGCGGCGATCGCACCGGGTACCGGACGCGCCGACCCGCCTCGATCGCGGATCTGGCGGCAGGGGCACAATCGGCTGCGGTCCGGGCAACGCGGTGGGTGCGAGGGGGCGGGACGGTGGATCTGTCGGAGCGCAAGCATGTCCTCGACGACTCGTCCGGGCTGACCGACCGGGCCCGCCGGTTCGTGCAGCAGCACGGCGTACACGTGCCGGGTTGGATGATCGAGCAGCACCGGCTGCACTGGGCCCGGGCCGGCCGACCACCGGTCGCGGTCGACCAGTTGCTGTGGTTCCAGGCCCGGTGGGGTGGACTGGTGCTGCCGCCCGCGCCGGGTTACGACGGCGGGCCGTTGACCCTGGACGGGGACGATCCGGACGTCAACGCGCACGGCATCCTGGTCACCGTCGGCAATCCCCGCTCGGCCCTGCCGTACGGCTTCGGGATCAACGCCCAGGGCCACTTCGGCATCTGCGGCATGGACACCTGGGTCGGCCTGCACGCCTCGGTCGAGGGTTGGGTCGAGTCGCTGGCGCTGGCCTACGCGGCCCGGGACAACGCCGGCCGGGTCCGCCGGGTGACCGGCCCGGCGGTACGCACGCTCACCGAGGCGATGACCGCCCTCACCCCGCTGCCCGAGGTGGCCGGGCTGGCCGACTCCTGGTGGCGTTCGGCCGACGCGCTGGTCGCGGTCCAGCGGGGCGAGGCGGAGCTGTTCGACACCGACCGGCACCTCGTCGGTTACGTCTTCGAGGACCTGAACTGGGCCAACATCTGAGCCGGGCGGCAGGTCAGCCGACGATCCGGGCGACCCCCAGATAGCCGGCGACCGCCGCGGCGAAGACCACCAGCATCAACCCCGCCCGGGCCGCGACCGGCCACGCCGTCCGCAGCACGGCCAGGTTGCCGGCCAGCCCGGCCAACCCGAGTACGACGCCGAGCAACCCGCTCAGCAGCACCAGCGACAGCGGCAGCAGGGCCAGCGCCCGCAGCACCGTCGGCACCGGCGGCCCGGTGCGGTGGCTCACCCCGTCGATCTCGACCCGCGGGTACGGGTCGAGCACGCCGCGCCGCAGCCGCGCCGTGACCAGTCCACCGTTGGCCAGCGGCAGCAGGTACTCCCCGGCCGGCGTACCCGAGGTCGGTTCGCCGCCCACGCTGATGGCGTGCCGGCCGGTGATCGGCGCGGTGTCCACCACCAGCGGCCCGGCCAACCCGTCGATGTCCAGCGGTGGGGTACGCATGGCCCGACATGCTAGGCGGCCGACCGCCCCGGGCACCAGCGGATCAGCTCCCGGCGATCCGGGTGGCGGCGTCCCAGGTACGGACCGTCTCGACCTCAGCCGGGGTCATCAGTCCGATCCGCTCCCGGGCGTACCGTTCGGCCGCCGGCCGCCAGGCGGCGGGCACCTCCAGATCGAGGGCCAGCGGATAGTAGTGTTCGGCCCAGGCGGTCCCGGCCACCGTGGGACGCAACCGGTCCCGCAGCCGATCGAGCCAGTGTCCGGACACGTCCACCCGGGCCAGCGCGTACTCCAGCATGTCCTGGAAGTAGTACGGCGGCTCCCGGTCGAGCAGCCGCCGGGCCACCGGATGCGACTCGGGGAGCCGCCGGCGCAGCCGGGTCGGCAGCCGGCCGCGCCGCGCCGCGGCGTTCAGCAGTTCCTTGCGGAGGCACTTCGCGCAGGCCAGACAGGGCAGTTGCGATTCCCCCGCGAAGCAGGAGCGGGCCAGGTCGCCCAGCCCGGAGGTGCCCGCCACCCGCATGGTGAGCACCTCGGTCATGCCGGCCGCCGGGCGGAGCATCGGCACACCGGCCACCGCGAACGGCTCCGCCCAGGGCGACGCGCCCGCGGTGCTGAACTTGACACCGTTGCGCAGGAAGCGGGATTCCAGCACCGTACCGAAGGCGGCCGCGCCCAGCCGTCGCCGGTCTGCCAGCAGGACCAGGCCGACCGCGAACGCCGGCCAGGTCGGCAGCATCGGGAACGGCAGGGTCAGGAACTCCAGGTCCGTTCGTACCACCAGGACGTCGCGGTCCCGCTCGCCCGCGGCGCGGACGAGCCGCTCGGCGGCGGCCACCTCGGCCAGCCCGCGGCGGTTCGGCACCCGCGGGTGCGGAACCCGGCGCAGGTGTACGTGCGCCGAGCCCGGCGGCAGCATCGCGCTCACCGCGACCGAGTCGAGGCCGCCGCTGTACGACAGGCCGGCGACCGTCCCCGCGGCCCGGGGCGCCAGCTCCGGGTCGACCGGGCCGACCTCCACCGCCCAGCCGCGACCGACCGCCTCGGCGAAGGCCGGCGAGACCGGCAGGTCGAACACCACCCGCCGCTTCGCCCACGGCTGCGCCACCAGCCAGGCCGACAGGGCCCGCAGGTCCGGGTGCGGTTCGCCGGCTGACTCCGGCAGCTCGATCCGGCAACCGTCGGTCACCAGTTGGATGTCCCGCCCGTCCTGCCCGATGCCGGCCAGCGTGTCCTCCGGGTGCAGCCCGATGCGCAGCCGCCAGGTGTCGCCGTCGACCCCCCAGCCGAGCCTCACCGGTCCCGCTCCGGGCGGGATTCACGCAGCGCCGCCAGGTCCCGCTCCAGTTCGACTTCCCGTTGCAGCACCCGTTCCAGCGCCCGCGCGGTCTCGGTCGCCAGGCGCAGCGCCTCGATCGCGGTACGGCGGGTCTCCCGCAACTGTCGGTACCGCCGCCCCGGCACCTGCCACCAACGATTCACCATCCGTCCCCTGTCATCCCGCTCCGCCTCGACGTCCCGCTCCGCCTCGACCGTGGCGAGGCGACGATCCCGTCGAGGCAAACACGCGTGACGGACCGTTCGGGTTGCGTCACTGATTCCCGGATGTGTTTCCGTCAGCGGGAACGGGCGCCGAACAGCAGCTCGATCTCGTCGAGCCGCTCGCGCGCCCGGACCGCGCCGGCCGCTCGGTGCTCGGCGTCGGCCGCCTCGTGCACGGCGCGTTCGGCGCGGGCCGCCTCGGCCACCGCGGCCGGGTGCATGGTGTCCAGGCTGTCCGCCGCGCCGGGGATGTTCGCGGCGAACCGCCACAGCAGCCGGGCCACCGCCGGGGCCGGCCCGTCCGGCCGGGACGGCAGCCGGTCCACCTGGCCGGCAACCTGGATCGCCGCGGTGAGAAAGTCGACCCGGGGGCTGAGCGGTCCGATGATCCGCCGCTCCAGCGGCCAGGTGGAGACGGCGAGCAACCCCCGGACCGGGCCGAGCAGGTCCAGGTTGAGCGCCGAGCAGAGGTAGTACGGCCGGGTGTACGGCGCGGTCCGGAACGAGCGCTCCTCGTCCCGCCGCTGATGGGTGAGCCGGGCGTTGACGATCTCCCCGGCGCCCAGGAAGGCGGCGTGCACCTCGATGATCAGCTTCGGGGCGGCCGGTACGGACAGCAGCGTCAGGGCGTGGTGCACCTGTTCCCGGATCGACAGCCGAGGGCCGGGCGGTCGACCCGGGCGACGCTGTGCCGGGACGAGCCTGGAACTTCCACGGAAAGTAGTGACCTCCAGCGCCGCGACGGCCTCGTCCCAGCCGCGTTCCACCGCGCGCAGCTCGTCCCGCAGCCGGTCGCTGCGCGCCCGGTCACCGGCCAGTACGGCGTCCCGCACCGCAGCTCTCAGGGCCGAGATGTGGCGTTCGAGCTCTTCCGCGGAGTCCCCCATCCGAGCAAACGTACAAGTACCGGTGACCTCCAGCAATAAGTGCCTTTGTCATATGGATGACCTCATGCAAGGTTACTGAGGGTGATATTTCTGATCGGGCTTTCCGGCGGATGCTCAATCGACGGTGACGCCGTCGTGCGCCATCCGGTCGACCGCCGACGTACCGCGTCGCAGCAGCACCGCCGTCGCGAACACCGCCACCCCGGCGAGCCCGGCCAGTGACCAGAGCACGGTGTGCAGGCCGGCGGTGAAGCCGGGATCGGCCAGCCGGCCACAGGTGGTGGTGGCCAGCACCGAACCGACCACCGCGATGGCGATGGTCTCGCTGGCCAGCCGGGCCGTATTGATCATGCCGGCGGCGGTGCCGGCCCGGGCCGGCGCCACGCTGCCCACCGCCAACCCGTCGAGCAGCCCGATCGACAGACCGATCCCCGCTCCCATGGTCAACAGCGGGCCCGCCAGGCCGCCCGGCCCGGAGCCCGGGCCGAGCACGGTCAGCCAGGCCGCCCCGGCCCCGACCAGCGCCACCGAGGCGACGATCACCGCCGTCGCGGACAGCAACCGGCTCAGCACGGCACCGAGCAGGGGCAGCACCAGGGTCGGCGCGGTGAGCAGGATCAACGTCGCGCCGGCCCGGCCCGGACCCCACCGCAGCACCCCGGTGAAATACGACGGCAGGTAGACCAGCAGCGGCACCAGCACGGTCACGATCACGCCCGCCGCCAGGCAGATGCCGAGGAACCGGGGGCTCGCCAGCAGGCCGAGGTCGAACATCGGCTCCGGGTGGCGCCGCTCGACCAGCACGAACACCCCCAGCAGTACGGCCGAACCGGCGAACGCCACGACGATGACCGGATCCGCCCAGCCCAGTGCCGGTCCCTCGACGAATCCGAAGATCAACAGCAGCAGCGCGGCCGTGAACGACGCCGCGCCGGCCCAGTCGATCCGCCGCCCGCCGCCGGCCACGCCTGCGCCACCTGCTCCGGCGTCACCAGCTCCCGCCCCGACGGCGCGGGCCGCACCTGATCCCGCCTCGACGGCGCGGGCCTGCCGGTCCGGCGGCAGCAGCGGCACCAGGCCGAGCACGAGCAACCCGACCAGCGCCGGACCGGCGAACACCGCCCGCCAGTCGAACGCCTCGATCAGCAGCCCGGCGATCGACGGGCCGAACGCCAGCCCGGCCCCGATCGCCGTGCCGAACAACCCGAACACCCTGGTCCGCGCCGGCCCGGAGAAGGCCCCGGCCAGCAGGGCGGACGCGGCCGTGCCGGCGGCGGCCGCGCCGATCCCGGCGACCGCGCGTACGACGTCGAGCAGCACGATGTCGTCGGCCAGCGCGCTGGCCAGCCCGGCCACCACGAAGGTCGCGACCCCCACGGCGAAGACCCGCCGCCGGCCGAGCAGGTCGGCCAGCGCCCCGGCGGCCAGCATGCAACTGGCGAAGGTGGCGTTGTAGCCGTTCACCACCCACTGCACCGGGGCCAGACCGGCGCCCAGGTCGGCCCCGATGTCCGGCAGCGCCACCGACGCCCCGGTCAGCGAGATCGGCAGCGTGACCGTCGACAGCAGCACCGCCACCAGTACGACGGTCGGATGGTTTCGCACGATTCCCCCCGATGTCGTGCCCACCCTAACCGCCGGAGATCACCCGGCCACGGTGAGCCGCGTCGCCTCCTCCCGGCTGATGTCGTACGCCGCGCCGCAGAAGGTGCACTGGGTGCCGTACTTCGTGCGGACCGGGATCAGCGGGATGAAGAACAGGGTGAACTTGGTGACCCGCCGGCTGACCACCTGCCCGGCGGCGTTGCCGCAGTTGCGGCAGACGAAGGTGGCGACACCGAGCCGGTGCACCGAGGTACGGAAGCCGAAAAGAATGATCACATCCCTGGTGTACCCACCAACGCCACCGCACGCACCTGGCGCCGGACGGGGCGCCGGAAATCGAGTGGCGTGCGGCACGACCGGGGTCGAACAATGGGCCGATGCGGATCCGAGCGGCGCGACCCGACGACTTCGTCCGGTTGCAGGAGATCGAGATCGCCGCGGGCCGGGCCTTCCGGGATTTCGGGATGCCCGAGGTGGCCGATGACGAGCCCGCCTCGCTGGACGAGCTGGCCGGCTACCAGCGCAGTGGGAACGCCTGGGTCACCGTCGACGGGACGGACCGGTCGGTGGCGTACCTGATCGCCGACCCGGTCGACGGCAACCGGCACATCGAGCAGGTCTCGGTCCACCCGGACGTCGCCCGCCGTGGCCTCGGCCGGGCCCTGATCGAGCACGTCGCCGGGCTGACCCGGGCCGCCGGAGTCCCGGCGCTGACCCTGACCACCTTCGTCGAGGTGCCGTGGAACGCGCCGTACTACCGGCGCTGCGGCTTCCGGCCGCTCGCCGACGCGGAGGTGACCCCCGGTCTGCGGGCCGTCCGGGCCCGGGAGGCCGCCCACGGCCTCGACCGTTGGCCCCGCCTCTGCATGCGCCGCGACCTCTGACCGTAATCGCCCAGGCATTGCACAGTTCTTGCTGCCCGGACGACAACAACCGCACCCAGCCTCATCGAACCTCTTGGCTCAGCCGAACCGCAGAACGACACATGGGACCGACGGTGGCCGGCCAGACCCCGGACCGTTCGGCGATGCCGCAGCACGGCGGCATCGCCGAACGACCGAAGGCATGAACCGCAAACTGCAACTGCGATCTCAACTGACGTGGGGAACCCCTGACCGACGTACTCAGGCGACGCGGGGCAGGGACCGACCCGGCTGGCGTAGCAGGTCCAGCAGGATCGACACGAGATTGGTCGCCTGAGCACGGTCAATCGGCCACCGTTCGACGTCCGCACCGACCGACAGCTCCAGCAGTACACCGTCCGGGCTGGCCGGCCCGACGTCCATTCGCCATCGGGCGACACTCACCTGGATCACCTCGTCGCCCCGCGCGGCCGCGCTGACCAGCCGGGACAAATGAAGACCGCCACCCGACGCACAGTCCGGACCGCACAGACACCAGGGTGGATGAGCAGGGTTGGGTAGATTGCGCATGGGCCGGGCTCCTTCCCGGTCAAGGCCCGGGAACGGAGCTGCGAACTCCGCCCCGGGCCGCCTTCGCATCGACGCTCTCCCGGTTGCGAGCCAGGGAGAACGACCACAGCCTATAGCCGGACGTCGACATTGTCGACACTGTCGACGTTATAGACGCTGTCAACTTCCGGGTGATTGACTTGGCTCCGCGAGCCAGGGAGACACCGTGAACACACCCAAGTACGAGCGGGTGGCGTCCGCCATCCGTGACCAGATCATTGCCGGAACGCTCAAACCCGGTGATCAGTTACCGACCACCCAGGGGCTGATCGAGACGTACGGCGTGTCCTATGGCTCGGTCCGGACGGCGCTGCTGATCCTCAAGGCGGAGGGCCTGATCGAAGGACGCCAGGGCGAGGGTGTCTTCGTCCGGAGGCGGGCCGAGGGGTAGGCGCCCCGGCTCAGCGGGCGTGGCGTTCGGGGTGGTTGCGGTTCCAGACCCGCATCCGCTCCGGGTAGCCCACCTTGGCCGCCTCGTACAGCGGAACGCCGTGCTTGCGGGCGAACTTGCCGGCCGCGTACGGCGAACCGGTGCGCCGCCGGATCCACTCCCCGTCGTGCGCGATGGCGACCACGGTGGTGTCGGTGGCGGTGGTCTCCGGTTCGAGGTAGAACTCCACGCCGTGCCGCGCGGCCACGAACGCCGCCAGCTCGGCGAAGTCCTGGGCGGTGGCCTCCCGGTCGAGCTTCGTCGGTGTCGGTTCGGCGGCGCGCGGCCGCCGGGAAAACCAACCCATTCCGATCTCCTTCCCCGCGGTGTCCCGGCGCGTGCCGTCCATTGCACCACCGTGACCTGAAAGTCCGCTGAGCGGCGCCTGACCGACGCCGCAGAACCGAGTAGCCCGGCGGCCGGCTCAGCGGACCCCCTTGAGTGCCCTGGACAACCGGTCGGAGAAGCCGGCCGGCAGCTGCCCGCCGTTCGCCAGCGCCTGCCGTACGCCCTCCCGGAACACCCGGCTGAACTCGGCGTAGTAGCGGGTGTCCGGGCGCAGCCGGGCCTGCTTGACCGCGTCCAGCAGGGTGTCCGCGTACGGGTAGACCTTGCGGACCTGCTGGTCGTGGTAGACGACCTCGCGGGTGGCGGCGAACCCGCCGCGCTCGAAGAGGATCTGCTGGCTGCGGGCGCTGGTGAGGAATTCGATGAGTTCCTGCGCCGCCCGCGGGTGCCGGCTGTGCGCGGCGACCGCCAGGTTCTGCCCACCGAGGACGCTGCGGCCGGGCACCCGGGTCACCCCGAACGGCACCGGCGGGCGACCCGACTCCCCGCCGGCGAACCGTTGGTACCAGACCGGCCAGTTGCGCATGAACACCACCTTGCCGTCCCGGAACGCCTGCGCCGCCTCGGCCTCCTTGAAGGTCGTCGAGTCGGGCAGGACGATCTGCGGGTTGCCCCGGCCCAGGCCGACGGCGAGCCGGGTCAGCCCGTCCCGGGCCTCGGGGCTGTCGATGACCACGTTGCCGTCCCGGTCGACCACGTCGCCGCCGGCGGCCCAGATCGCCTCCAGCGCGTTGACGGTCAGGCCCTCGTAGTCGGCGAACTGCCCGGTGTAGCCGGCCACCGGCGCCGGTGCGGCCGGGCCGCCGCCCACCGGCGGTTTCGGCGGTGGGCCGGCGAGCGCCTTCTCGGTCCAGCTGACGATCCCCGGCCAGCTGGACGGGGGTTCGGCGGCTGGGACCAGGTCGGCCCGGTAGTAGAGCAGCCCGGCGTCGGTGTTGAACGGCAACGCCCAGAGCCGGCCGGCGCGCCGGCAGCTGTTCAGCGGGTTCTCCAGGAAACCGTCGAGGTCGGTGAGCCGGTCCTCGTCCAGCGGGCGAAGGTACCCGGCGTCCACGAACTCGGCCATCCGCGGCACGTCCAGGTTGTAGATGTCCACGTCACCGCCGCCGGCCTGGGCCCGGACCAGCATCTCGTCCCGTTCGGCGTCGGTGCCGCCGGTCACCGGGACGATCTCCGCCCGGGGTCGGTCGCCGAGCGCGTTCCACTGGTCGATCAGCGCCTGGCGCTGACCGCCGTACCCGTCGTCGGTGCCGCTGAGGATCACCAGGGTGCCCGGTTCCGGCCCGGCGCGGTCGCGCAGCAGCACCGGCAGCGCCACGGCGACCAGGATCGCCACGACCGCGCCGACCGCCAGGCCCGCGACGAATCCGGTACGGCCCGGGTGCCGCCGCACCGCCGCACCCACCGCTGTCCGGTCCGGCCGCCTCACCGTTGCCCCCCTCCGCCGCTCCACAGGGTGTCCACCAAGGCGTCCAGCCGGGACGCCAGGCTGGTGAAGTCCGTCTCGTAGCAGGCTCCGCCGGTCGAGCCGGTGACCTGCCGGATCGGCGGGGCGGAGCAGCGCGCCTCGCCCACCGAGACGACGAACACCCGGGCCGCGGCGGCCCGACCGGCCGCCACCAGTTGCTCGGCGGTCACGTCGCTGCCCTCGTCGACACCGTCGGTGAGCACCACCACCGCCCGGACCCGGTCCGGGCCAGCCGGTCCGAGCGCGCCGACCCCGTCCACGATCGCCCGGTACAGCGGCGTGTCGCCGGCCGGGCGTACCGTCCGCAGGGCCGCGGCCACGGCGTCCCGGCGGGGCGTCCCGTCGGCCGTGACACCGCCGGCGGCGAACGGCAGCAACCGTTGCGGGGTCCGGCCGGGACCGTGGAACACCCAGAGGCCGAACTCGTCCCGGGCACCCATTCGGTCCGACAGCCGGCCGACGCCGCGGGTCGCCACGTCGAACCGGGTCGGACCGGCCGGGCCGACCGGCTCGCGCATCGACCCGGAACCGTCCAACAGCAGCAGCACCCGGCCGGGTCGCTGGGCGGCCTGCCAGTTCGTCCGGGCGTCCGACAGCACCCGGTCGGTGGGCTGGACCGGCGGGAAGACGACGTCGGAGCGCGCGCCGAACCGTTCACTGAGCGGGCCGCTGACCGGCCAGTTCGGCGGACGCAACCCGGCCGAGGTCAGCGCCCGCTTGCCCGGTTCGGCGGTCAGCCAGGAGCGCAGCTCGGTCACCTGGGCCGCCTGCCGGGCCGACTGGTCCTTCCACCGCAGTTCGATCAGCGGCTGGTCGAGGTGGAGCGTGTCGCTCGGGTAGAGCGCCGTCAGGGTCCGCTCCGGCGGTGGTTCGCCCGCGCCCGGGCACCGGTCCCCCAGCGGCTCGCCGGAGTTGTACTGGACCACCTGTTGTTCGGTCAGGGCCAGGGCCGCGGCCGGCCGGTCCAGGCCGCGCTGCCGGCAGAGCAGGTCGAGCGCGTCGCCGATCGGGTAGCCGCCGGTGTCCAGGGCCGTCGCGACGCCGCTCTCGATCTCGCGGATCCGGCTCGCCGGGGCCAGTCCCGGATCGACCGCCGGTTCGGCCAGCCGGCTCGGGTCGCCGCCGGCGCTGGCGTACATGGCCACGGTGGCGAACTCGCCGGTGACCGAGCGGAGCGGGTCGGGTCGGGCGACCCCGGGGGCCAATCCCAGCGCGGGTAGCCCGTCGAGCAGATCCGTCCAGGTCAGGCCGGTCCGCTGCGCGTTCTCCGGCAGTGTCCGGCTGGGCACCGCCAGGACCAGCGGGGTGGCCGCGAGCGACACCCGGGGCGCCGCGACGAGCAGGCCGTTGGAGCTGACCGCCGGGTCACCCAGGGCGTACCGGCTGGAGCCCGGCAGCCAGACGGCGGGCCGCGGCCCGATCGACCGCAGCGCACTGCCCTGCCAGCCGCCCCGCAGGGCCTCCCGGGCCTGGTCGGCGGGCGCGGCGTAGACGTGCGCACCCACCGTCGGGCAGCCCTGGTGCCGCCGCGCGCTGTCCATCGTGTACGCGTCGACGAGCCGGCGGGCGGTGGTCAGCCCTTCCGGGGTGGTGAGCACCGCCAACTCGGTCGGCTGGTCGCAGCCGAACAGCCGGACCGACGTCCACTCCAGCGCGCCGCTGCCGGCGCTGACCAGCGACCGGCCGAACCCGGCGGCGAGCAGCACGGCGAGGGCGACCAGCAACCACCGGCGCCGGCGGGACGGCCCGGGCGAGCGCCCGGCCGCCCGGCGCGGCGACGGCGGTCGGGGCAACCACCGGCCGCGCAGCCCACGGCCGGCCCGCTCGCGCAGGTAGTCGCGCAGCGGGGTGTGCGGGGCGACGGCCGCCAGCAGCGCGGCCAGCACCAGCAGCATCCACTGGAACCGGGTCTCCGGCCAGCCGTTGGACAGCGCGCCGGCGACGACCGCGATCACCAGCAGGGTGGTGTCGGTGAGGTCCTGCCGGGTGGACCGGCCGGCCGACGAACGCGGAGGCGGTTCGATGTCCGGCGGGCCGAACGGCTCGTCGACCGGTTGACTGGGCGGGTCCTCGAAGGGGGATCGCACGGTACGCGCACCACCCCTCTTCGTGTCCGTCCGGTAACAGGAAACCTACTACCGGCTGTCTACCAGCGCCGCCCCGTCGCATCGACCGTGTTCGAGCCGTACGGGCGGATCCGGGTATCCCGCCCACCCCTCGCCCGTAATTACTCTACGTATCCAAACGGTACGTGATCAACGCCTCTGGCCTGCGAATTTCTGCCGGTTCCTGCCTCTTCACGAGGAGCGGCGAACACAGTAAGTTAGGTGCCCGCAGGGGCGGTTCTTCCCGGACGTCCTCGCGCACGCCCGTCAGTGCAGGCTCCGACAGCCGGGCGTGACCCCTCTTACGCGCTGCAAAGCATCGGAGGCCGACCAGTGTCGTACCGCGACGCCATGGACACCGCACCCAGGGTGTCCGCTTCCCCGTTGCCACGCCGGGCACCGGCGGCGTCCTTCGCCGAACGCGACCTCGGGCCGCCGCCGACGCTGGACCCGTCGCCGATGGCCCAGCACGGGCCCGCCCTGCACGCCGAGTTCGCCGCCCTGTGGGACCGGGTCCCCGGCGTCCGGGGTTGCGTGGTCGCCGGCATCGACGGGCTGCTCATCGCGCACGACCTCGGCCCGGACACCCAGCCGTACGACGTCGCCACGCTGGCCGCCGCGGTGATGCAGATCGGCCGGCAGAGCGCCATGGCGCTGCACCACCGGCCGTTCCGCGACTCGACGGTCCGCACCGACTCCGGCTCGTTCACCGTGTACGCGTTGAGCGACTCCGCGCTGCTCGCCGTGCTCGGCGACGCCGGCCTGGAGCCCGACCGCCTGCACCCGCACGCCCGCCCGGTCGTGGAACGGCTGGCCCGCCTGCTGCGCGGCTACCCGACCTGACGGGCCCCGCGATCCTGCCGGGTGGGTCCGGCCCGCGCCCCGGTCCGATGACCGCCCCACGGCGGGCCGATTGGCCCTGACCGGGGCGGGTGGGCCACCATGCGGTCATGCCCAGTTCCTCATCCGACCAGGACCGGCCGGCATCACCCGCCGCGCCGACCGGCCGGCCGGCGGCACCGCCCCGGGCACTTTCCGCGGGACAACCGCCGGCGCTCCCGGCCGCGCGGTCGGCACCCCCCGCAGGAGCGACCCGGGCACTGCCGGCGCAGTCCTCGGACACCCCGGGGGCGCAGCCGCCGCGAGCGCTGCCCGCCGGTACGCCGTCTTCGCGGCCATGTCCGGCAGCGTCGACGCCGGGAACGTCGGCCGGTCGGCCGGTCGGGGGCACGGTCTACGGCGGGACGGTCGGGGCGAAGCCGCACCGGGACCGGCCCATGATGGTCGCGCTGGCCGTCGGCGCGGTCGGCGTACTGCTGGGGGTCCTTTTCGCCACCGGGGTGCTCCGCGGTGACGACGAGCCGAACCCCGTCGTGGTTTCCGCCGCCGGCGCGACCGGGACGCCCGGCGACACCGTGACCGACGACCCGGCCGCGAGCGCGCAGCCGACCCCGGCCGGGTCCGCGTCGGCCCCGCCGGGCGAGCCGGCGCCCCGGGCGTTCCGATCCCTGGCGTCGTCGCTCTGCCTGGCCGTGGACGGCACGGCGGACCCGGAGGGTGCCGCCGCCCGGCAGGACCCGTGCACCGGCGCGGCGGACCAGCTCTGGCTGGCCACCTCGGCCGGGTCGGACTGGGTGACGCTGGTCAACTCGGCCAGCGGCCGGTGCCTGGACGTCGACGACGCCAGCACCGACGAGGAGGCCGAGGTGCACCAGCGGACCTGCACCGCCGCGCCGAATCAGCAGTGGCGGGTCGTCCCGGGCCCGAACGGCGACGGGGCGGTGACGGCCGTCAACGTCAACAGCGGCAAGTGCCTCACCGTGCCCGACCTGAGCACCGAACCCGGCACCGAACTGCGCCAGTTCACCTGCAACGGCGGCGCCAACCAACAATGGACCGCCGCCTGACCCGGGGCCTCAGGCGTCCTCGGGACGCAGGCGCCAGCCGGCGGCGGCCGGGACCGGGGCGGGCGGCACCTCGAAGATCGGGCCGGTGGTCCGGCGCCGGCGCAGCAGCACCGACAGCACGGCCGCGCCGACCGACAGCGCACCGGCCACGTACCAGGCCAGCGCGTAGCTGCCGAGCTGGTCGCGGACCAGACCGGTGGCGGTGGCCGCCAGCGCCGCGCCGAACTGGTGCGCGGCGAACACCCAGCCGAACACCACCGGCCCGCTCGCGCCGAAGTACTCCCGGCACAGCGCCACCGTGGGCGGCACGGTGGCCACCCAGTCCAGGCCGTAGAAGACGATGAACACCAGCATGCTCGGGCCGGTGGTCGCGGCGAACAGGCTGGGCAGCACCAGCAGGGAGGCGCCGCGCAGCGCATAGTAGGCGCCGAGCAGCAGCCGGCTGTCCACCCGGTCGGTGAGCCAGCCCGAGGCGACCGTACCGACGATGTCGAAGAGCCCGACCAGCGCGAGCAGCCCGGCGGCCGTGGTCTCCGGCATGCCGTGGTCGTGCGCCGCCGGGATGAAGTGGGTGCCGACCAGGCCGTTGGTGGTCGCGCCGCAGATCGCGAACCCGCCGGCCAGCAGCCAGAACGGCCGGGTCCGGGCCGCCGCGGCGAGGGCGCGCAGCGCCCGGCTCGCCGCCCCACCACCGGTCGCGGCCGGCACCGGCACCAGCTCCTCGCCCCCGTACGGCGGCAGGCCGAGATCCGCCGGGTGGTCGCGCAGCAGCCAACCCACCAGCGGTACGACCACCAGCGCCGCCGCCGCGACGATGAGCGCGGCGGTACGCCAACCGTGGTCGCGGACCACCACCGCGAGCAGCGGCAGGAAGACGAGTTGACCGGCCGCCCCGCCGGCGGTGAGCACCCCGGTGACCAGGCCCCGGTGCCGGACGAACCAGCGACCGGTGACGGTGGCCACGAAGGCCAGCGCCATCGAGCCGGTGCCCAGGCCGACCAGGACGCCCCAGCACAGCACGAGCTGCCAGCTCGCGGTCATGAACACGGTCAGCCCGCTGCCGGCGCTGACCAGCACCAGCGCCCCGGCCACCACCCGGCGTACGCCGAACCGGTCCATCAGGGCGGCGGCGAACGGGGCGGTCAGGCCGTACAGGATCAGGTTGACCGAGACGGCGGCCGAGATGGTGGCCAACGGCCAGCCGAACTCGGCGTGCAGCGGATGCAGCAACACGGACGGGGTGGCCCGGAAACCGGCGGCGCCGACCAGCGCCACGAAGGTGACGGCGGCGACCAGCCAGGCCGGGTGGATCAGGCGATGACGACTCACCCGGGCAGTCTCACCCCGCCGGGTACGCCCCGACGAGTGGCCGGAAAGCCATGCTGCGCAACAATCGGGCCATGGCCCTCTCCCGGCACCGGATCGCCGTCCTCGCCCTGCCCGACGTGGTGGGCCTCGACCTGGGCACCCCGGGCCAGGTCTTCCACTGCGCCCGTACGGCCGACGGCAACGTCCCGCTCTACCGGATCGAGGTCTGCACCCCCGGCCGCGCGCCGGTCCGCTCCTCGGCCGGCTACCAGGTCCTGCCGGAGCACGGCCTGGAGCTGCTGGAGCAGGCCGACACGGTGATCGTCCCCGGCGTACACGGCGGTCCGCCGCTGACCGACGGCACCGTCGACCCGACGGTGACGGCCGCGCTGCGCGACGCGTACCGCCGGGGGGCGCGGATCGTGTCGATCTGCACCGGCGCGTTCGTGCTGGCCGCCGCCGGGCTGCTGGACGGTCGGCCGGCCACCACGCACTGGGCCTGGGCGGACCGGTTCCGCACCCTGCACCCCCGGGTCCGGCTCGACCCGGACGTGCTGTTCGTCGACGACGGACAGGTGCTCACCTCGGCCGGGGTCGCCGCCGGGATCGACCTGTGCCTGCACCTGGTGCGCACCGACCACGGCAGCGCGGTGGCCAACCTGGCCGCCCGGCGGTGCGTGGTGCCGCCCTGGCGCGACGGCGGTCAGGCGCAGTTCATCCAGCGACCGGTGCCGGCGGTCACCGACAGCGGCACCGGGGCCACCCGGGACTGGGCCCGGCGCCGGCTGCACGAGCCGCTGACCCTGCGCGACCTGGCCGGCCACGCCAACATGAGCGTCCGCACCTTCACCCGGCGGTTCCGCGAGGAGACCGGGATGAGCGCCACCGACTGGCTGCTCCAGCAGCGCACCGACCACGCGCGGCTGTTGCTGGAGAGCACCGACCTGGCGGTCGACCAGGTGGCCCACCGGTCGGGGTTCGGCACCACCGCGGCGCTGCGGCAGCAACTGCACCGGCGGATCGGGGTCTCGCCGAGCGCCTACCGGCGGACGTTCCGGGCCCCCGAGGACGACCTGCGCGCCCCGGTCTGACCGGCCCGTCCGGTCACCGGCGGCCGGACCGGATCCCGCCGCGTCCGCCCGTCTGCCCGGCCACCGCCCGCGCCGCTGCCGCGGTCTCGTCCGGGTCGCCGGCCGGCGCCGGGGGTTCCGCCGGGTACGACGCGGAACCCTCGCCGGGCGTCGCCGCCGATGACGTCCCGGACAAATTGGGTGCGGCTCCCGCCGGATCGGTCGTGGCCGGGTCGGTCGCGGCCGTGACCCGCACCGCCGACTCCTCGGCGGCCTTGCGGGCGCGGCGGGCCCGCAGCCGGGACCGGACGCCCAGCAGCACCGCCGCGCCGGCGAGCACCAGCACCGACAGGCCCAGCCCGAGGTGCCCGTACTGCCGGTAGGCGGTGCCGGCGGCGGCGCCGACGGCGACGTACACCAGCGCCCAGACCGCCGCGCCCAACCCGGCCCAGCCGGCGAACCGGCGCAACGGCATGCGCACCGAACCGGCCACGATCGGTGCCACCGCGTGCAGCATGGAGACGAACCGGATCGGCACCAGCACCCGACCGCCGGTGCCACTCAGGTACGCCTCGGCGCGGTCCCAGCGGTCCGGACCGATCAGCCGACCGATCCGCCCGGTCCGCAGCCGCGACCCCAGCGTCCGGCCGATGGTGTAGCCGGCCAGCTCGCCGGTGAAGGTGCCGACCGTCGACGCCGCCGCCACCAGGGCGAACCGCGCCGGTGTGTGCGCGGTGGAACCGGCCAGCAGCACCACGATGTCCCCGGGCAGGAAGAGCCCGACCAGCGCGGTCGCCTCCAGCGCGGCGAACCCCCCGGCGATCAGCGCCAGCGTGGTCGGATCCCAGCCGGTGATGACCTGCAGGGCCCGGTCGATCAGGTCGCTCACCGCGTCCATCGCCGGTCCCGGGTCGTGCGCAACCGTGCGTTCACTCGTCGCATGGTGTACCAGTCCCCTCGCGGGCCGATGGCGCAAACGCCAGTTCGCAGGCGGGGGCGGCGTGCCGGTGCCCCCGTGCCGGATACGTGCTCGTCGCTCGCCGGTGTCGATGACCGGCCGGCCGTGCCGACGATTCTTCCTGTGAAGCCTCTCAGGATAGAGCCATGGTCGCCAATGCGGGTTGCCCCGGAATCCGTTTCATGGTGACCCGTAGGGCGGGTGGATCAGCCGGCGCCACGGACCGGTTCCGGACCGTGACCGACCGGCCGTCCACCTCCACGGGCCGGCGGTGGCGGCGCCGCGGCGCGGTCCGTGCCATCCGCGGATCACGCCGGGTCCGGGCGCAGCGCCCGGAGCTGGTCGGTGTGCGCGGGCAGGTGCACCCGTTCGTGGATATCCACCACCCGACCCCAGGGCAGCGGCTCGTCGATCACGATCCGGTCGCCGTCGTGGATGTGCGTCTCGACGGGCACGCCGGCCGCCTCCGGGCCGAGCCGGTCGATTAGCGCGCAGATCCGCCCGCTGCCGGACCGCAGCCGATCGGTCAGACCGGCCAGGCCGGCGCACTCGGTCACCAGCTCGTCCAGCTGCGACCGGCCGATCGCGTCGTGGTCGTAGTAGGCGTACGGCGAGCCGGCGAGCACCGCCTCGGTGGCCTCGGCGAACAGCACGTCGCTGCTGACCACGTGCGCCACCACCCGCTCGGCGGTCCACTGCCCGTCCGGCGGTCGGCCGAACCCGCCGGCGGCGATCTCGGCGAACAACACGTCGTACGCCCGGCGCAGCACGGCGGTGTCCATGCCGCTCACGATAGGGGGCCCCACCGACCGCCGGCCGGCCACCGACCGGACGCAACCCTCCCGGGTGTCAGCCGGCCCGGCGGGTCAGCCGGCCCGGCGGGTCAGCCGGTCCGGCGGGTCAGCCGGTCCGGCGGGTCAGCCGGCTCGGCGGGTCAGCCGGTCCGGCGGGTCAGCCGGCTCGGCGGCCGCGGCGGGCGCGGAGGTAGTCGGCGACCAGGTAGCGGCCGAGGTCAGCCGCGTCCGGGGTGAAGACCCGGCCCCCGCTGCGCCGGGCCACCGCGTCGACGAACCGGCGCAGGCCCGGGTCCTCGCCGAGCATGAACAGGTTCAGCGTGGCCCCGTACCGGGTCAGGTTGTCCACCTCCACCACGGTCGCCTCGATCGTCTCGGCCAGTGGCGGCCAGTGGAACAACGCCTCGCCGTCGGTCGGATCCAGGTGCGCGGTCGGCTCGCCGTCGGTGACCACCAGCACGACCGGTTCGGACCCGGAGTGCCGGCGCAGGTGCCGGCCGGCCAGCCGCAGCGCGTGCTGCAGGTTGGTGCCCTGCAGCCCGTCCGGTTCGACGCCGGCCAGCTCCTGCTGGGTCAGCGGGGCCGCCTCCCGGCCGAAGCCGATGATCTGCAGCGCGTCCTGCGGGAACCTCGTCGCGACCAGGTGGGACAGGGCCAGGGCGGTCTGTTTCATCGGCCCCCAGCGACCCTCGGAGATCATCGAGAAGGAGAGGTCCACGCAGAGGGCCACCGCGGCCGACGCCCGGCGCTCGGTCTCCACCACCTCGAAGTCCTCGACGGCCAGTTGGACCGGCACCCGGGCACCGCCCCGGCGGACCGCCCGGGCGATCGTGCGGACCACGTCCAGCGGCTGCTCGTCGCCGTACTCCCAGGGTCGGGACGCGCCGGTGACCTCGCCCGCGGCGCCCGCCGAGCGCAGGTCGTGCTGGCCGCGCCGGCCGCCGGCCAGGTCGGCGAAGACGGTACGCAGCGCGGTGCCGCCGAGTCGGCGCAGCGCCTTCGGGCTGAGCGTCAGGCCCTCCGCGTCCCGGGTGACCCAGCCCTGCCGGCGCAGCTCCCGCTCCAGCTCCCGCAACCGCCGTACGTCGTCGGCGGCGTCCCGGCCCAGCGACCGGCGCACCGCGTCGACGTCCACGTCGTCCAGGGTGGCGCCGGGATGCTCCTGGCCGAGCTGGTCGAGCAGGTCGTCCAGTTCGGCGATCTCGGACAGCGCCCCGGTCGCCTCGCCGTAGCCGAGCGGCTGGTCGCCGCGCATCCGCTCGCGCCGGTCCCAGGCCAGGTCGGGACGCAGGGTACGCAGGTTGGCGTCCAGTTGCGCCAGCTCACCGGCCAGCCCGGCGCCCAGCGACTGCTCCATCAACCGGGACAGCTCCTCGCGCTGCTGCGGCGAGAGCGAGTTCATCAGGCGCTCCCCGGCCGCGGCCCGGCGGGCCAACGCGTCGACCAGTTCGTCGACCGACTCGGGTCGCTCCGGGAAGAACTCGCCGTGCCGGCGCATGAACTCGGCAAACGCGTCGGTGGTGTCCTCGCCCCGGGCGTGCCGGGCCAGCAGGTCGTTGAGGTCGTGCATCAGCTCGGCCAGCCGGCGCTGGGCGGCCGGGTCGGCGGCCGACGACCGCAGCGCGTCCCGCATCCCGGCGAACCGCTGGCCGAGCACCTCGTCCCGGAGCCCGTCGAGGATCCGCTGGTAGGTCTGCCGCGCCTCGTCGCTGGCCCAGTCGTAGCCGGACAGTTCCTCGACGGCGCGGGCGGTGGAGCGGGGCAGGTTGTCCAGCACCGCCTCGTTGAACCGGGCGGTGTCGTCGTCCCGGCCGGCCAGTTCCTCCCGTTCGGCGGCGAGGGCCTGGTCGAGCAGGGCCTGCGACCGGGTCACCGCGCCGTCCAGGTCGCCCCGGCGCATCGCCTCCCGGCGCAGCCGGCGGGCCCGGGCGCGCAGGTCGTCCAGGCCGCCGCGGCCGTCCGGGCCGCGCCGCAGCAGGTCCCGCAGCGCGTCCCGGAGACTGCCGCCGGCCAGCACCTGCTCGCCGACCGCGTCCACCGCCGCCCGTACGTCGTACGGCGGGGCGAGCGGATCCGGGCCGCCGCGCCAGGAGCCGTACCGGAAGCGGTTGCCGTGCGAATACCGGTCCACCGGGTCAGCCCCGCAACCCGCCCGAGGACCGGCCGCCGTCGCCGCGGCCCGCGCCGTAGCGGGTCCGGCCGTCGTCGGTCAGGTCCTTGGCCAGTCGCCGGGTCAGGTGCAGCCCTTCCAGCACGAACTCGATTCCGGCGGCGGCCTCACCCGGGCTCGGCGCGTCGCCGAGTCCGAGCCGGTCGAGCACCTTGGCCAGCCCCGGTACGGTGCCGACCTGGCGCAGCAGCTCCGCCGAGTCGACCAGTTCACCGGTCTCGATCACCGCGCCCTCGGTCACCAGCGCGGTGAAGCCGGACAGGTCCAACCCGGCCAGCCGGGCCCGGAACGTCTCCGCCGTCGCGGTCCGCAGCAGATGGCCGAGGATCTCGATCTCCCGACCCTCCTCGCCCGACTCGAACTCCACCTTCCCGCGCAACGTACTGGTCACCGACACCGCGTCCCCCACCCGCGCCACCGGCTGCTCGGCACCGGACGCGACGGAATCGGCGCTGGCCGGCGCGGCGGCCCCGGCTGCCGGCTCGGACCCGGCGGCCGTGGCCGCGGACCCGGCGGCGGCTGCCGCGGACCCGGCGGCGGCTGCCGCGGACCCGGCGGCGGTGGCCCCGGCGAGCAGGCCGGAGCGGCGCAGGGCGGCGGCCGAGACGGTCTCCGCGGCGGCGATGGCGAACCGAGCCGACACGCCGGACCGGGGATCCACCGACGGCGACTCGCGCACGTTGCGGGCGAACCGGGCCAGTACCTCCAACACGTGCTCCGGGACCGACGCGACCAGCTCGGCCTCCTGCCGGATCAGGTCCAGCTCCAGCTCCAGGTCCAGCGGATAGTGGGTACGGATCTCCGCGCCGAACCGGTCCTTGAGCGGGGTGATGATCCGGCCCCGGTTGGTGTAGTCCTCCGGGTTGGCGCTGGCCACCAGCAGCAGGTCCAGCGGCAGCCGCAGCTGGTAGCCGCGGACCTGGATGTCCCGTTCCTCCAGCACGTTGAGCAGCGCCACCTGGATCCGCTCGGCCAGGTCGGGCAGCTCGTTGACGGCGAAGATGCCCCGGTTGGTCCGCGGTACCAGGCCGAAGTGGATGGTCTCCGGGTCGCCGAGGGTACGCCCCTGGGCGATCCGGATCGGGTCCACGTCGCCGATCAGGTCCCCGACGCTGGTGTCCGGGGTGGCCAGCTTCTCGCCGTACCGCATCGACCGGTGCAGCCAGCCGATCGGCAGGTCGTCGCCGGCGTCGGCGACCGCCTGCCGGGCGGCCGGGGTGACCGGGTGCATCGGGTGCTCGTTGAGCTGCGAGCCGGGGATCACCGGGGTCCACTCGTCGAGCAGTTGCCCGAGCGCCCGGATCAGCCGGGTCTTGCCCTGCCCGCGCTCGCCGAGCAGCACCATGTCGTGTCCGGCGAGCAGGGCCCGCTCGACCTCCGGCAGGACCGTGTCGTCGTAGCCGACGATGCCGGGGAACCGCTCGGCGCCCGACCGCATCCGGGCCAGCAGGTTGTCCCGCAGCTCGGCCTTGACGCTCCGGTGGCGGTGCCCGGCGGCGCGCAGCGCACCGAGCGTGCCGGGCAGCTCGGCCGGTGGGGCGAGATAGGTCTCTGTCACCCGACCGACGCTATCTCGCCGCCACTTCGAGCGCCCATCAACTCACCCGCCCGGCGCGGGCCCGGCGCCGGGCCCGGCAGCCGCCGGTTCGTGCGCATCGAGTGTCACGGGAACGACACTCAACGCGCACAAACTCACCGGACCCGCCCCTCACCTACCGCCGCATTCCACAACGTGAGAGATATGTTCTACAATATGGGATAGAGAGATAGCGTCGGCGGCATGACGACCGGAGCCGCTCGCTACACGCACGGGCATCACGAGTCGGTGTTGCGCTCGCACCGCTGGCGCACCGCGGAGAACTCGGCCGGCTACCTGCTGCCGCACCTGACGGCCGGGGCCACGCTACTCGACATCGGCTGCGGGCCGGGCACCCTCACCGCCGACCTCGCCGCCCGGGTGGCGCCCGGCCGGGTGACCGCGGTGGAGCCGGACGCGGCCGTGCTGGACCTGGCCCGCGCCGAGGTGGCGGGCCGCGCCCGGGACACCGTCGACTTCGTCGTGGCCGACGTGCACGCGCTGCGGTTCGCCGACGACTCGTTCGACGTGGTGCACGCCCACCAGGTATTGCAACACGTGGCCGACCCGGTCCGGGCGCTGCGCGAGATGCGCCGGGTGTGCCGGCCGGGCGGGATCGTGGCCGCCCGGGACAGCGACTACGCCGCCTTCGCCTGGTTCCCGGCCGTACCGGCACTGGACGAGTGGCTGGCGCTCTACCAGCGGGCGGCCCGGGCCAACGGCGGCGAGCCGAACGCCGGGCGCCGGCTGAAGTCGTGGGCCAGGGCCGCCGGCTGCACCGACATCACCGCCACGGCGAGCATCTGGTGCTTCTCCGACGAGGCGGACCGGAGCTGGTGGGGCGACATGTGGGCGCACCGGATCCAGGAGTCGGACCTGGCCCGCCAGCTCGTCGACAGCGGGGCGGCGACCCGGGACGACCTGCGCCGGATCGCGGCCGGCTGGCGGGAGTGGGCCGCCGACGACGACGGCTGGATCGTCGTCCCGCACGGCGAGATCCGCTGCCGCCCCTGAGGCCGCGTAACGACCCCGACCGCGGCCCGCCGACGCCGCGACGGAGCCACGACGACCGCCGGAACCCAGACCTCGCCCCGTCAGCCCGCCGGGGTGACGAAGCCGGACTCGTACGCGGCGATGACGGCCTGGGTGCGGTCCCGGACGCCGAGCTTCATCAGCACGTTGCCGACGTGGGTCTTCACCGTCTCCACCCCGACCACCAGCTCGCCGGCGATCTCCTGGTTGGACCGGCCGGTGGTCATCAGCCGCAGCACCTCGGCCTCCCGGTCGGTCAGCCGGGCACCGCGCAACCGGTCACCGGATCCGGCGGGAGCGTGGGCGGCGACCAGCCGGCGGACCGCCGCCGGGAAGAGCAGCGACTCGCCCCGGGCCACCACCCGGATCGCCTCGACCACCTCCGTCGGCCGGGCCCGCTTGAGCAGGAACCCGCTGGCGCCGGCGCGCAGCGCCTCGTAGACGTACTCGTCGTTCTCGAAGGTGGTGATCACCAGGACCCGCGGCGGGGTGGCCGAGGTGGTGACCAGGTGGCGGGTGGCCTGGATCCCGTCGATGGCCGGCATCCGGACGTCCATCAGCACGACGTCGGGTCGGAGCCGGGCCACCAGCGGCGGCACCTCGGCCCCGTCGGCGCCCTCACCCAGCACGGTGAGGTCCGGTTGCGCGTCGATGATGGCCCGCAGGCCGACCCGGATCAGCTCGTCGTCATCGACGATCAGCACCCCGATGCTCATGTCGCCGCTCCCCCGCCCGCTCATGATGCCGAGCCCGGGCCGGCCGAAGTCCTCCTGATCACGACCGCCGTCCGCCCGCCGCGTCGGACAGCGGCAGCCGGACCGCGACCCGCCAGGTCGTACCGTCCGGTCCGGCGCTCATCGACCCACCGAGCAGGGTGACCCGCTCGCGCATGCCGGGCAGCCCACGGCCACCGCGGCCCCGGCCGGACCGGGTCACCGCCCGACCGCCGGCCAGCGCGTTGACCAGCTCGATCTCCAGGATCCCTTCCGGTACGTCGAGCCGCAGCGTCACCGGCGCACCACCGGCGTGCCGGGCCGCGTTGGTCAGCCCCTCCTGCACGATCCGGTACCCCTCCCGGGAGACGGCGGCCGGCAACCCGTCGAGCGGCCCGTTCACCTCGACGGCGACCGGCATCCCGGTGGCCCGGGTGTCGGCGACCAGCCGGTCGAGGTCGGCCAGCGTACGCTGCGGCGCCGGCCGGGGTCCGGCGCCCGGCGGTACGTCGTCCGGGCCGGGCCCGACGCCGCCCCCGGACCGCCGCGCCGCGTCGTCCCGGTCCTGTGCGGTGTTCTCCGGGTCGCGTTCGCGGAGCAGGCCGAGGACGTGGTCCAGGTCGTCCATCGCGGCGCGGCCGGTCTCCTCGATGGCGGTCAGGGCGCGCCGGGCGAACTCGGGGTCCCGGTCCAGCAGCTCCCGGGCGGCGCCGGCCTGGAGGGTGGCCACGGTCAGCGCGTGCCCCACCGAGTCGTGCAGCTCGCGGGCCAGCCGGTTGCGCTCGGCCAGCCGCCCGGCTCGGGCCTCCAGGGCGGCGATCCGCTCGGTCTGCGACGGGCCGAGCAGCACCGGCGCCATCAACCGGGCCAACGCGCCCAGCCCGGCCACCGCGTACGCCATCGCCACCAGGACCAGCACGCCGAGCAGGGCGAGCCGGCCCGGGGCGTACCCGGTGAGCGGTCCGAGCGGCTGCCCGGCCACGACGTCAGCGCCGAGACCGAGCTGCTGCGCGACGAACACCAGTGCCATCGGTAACGCGCTGATCAGGCCGAACATCACCAGCCCACCGGCGGCCAGGTGGGTGGCGATCCACAGCGCGGCCCGCAGCCGGGTCTCCCGGTCGGGCGGGTGGCCAGGGGCCGGGTCGGGCAGGTCGACGCCGAGCAACGAGCGGGCGGCCGTGATCTCCAGGGCCCGGGCGCCGCCCAGGAACAGCGGGACCGTACCGATCACCGCGGCCACCGCCATCAGCAGCCCGACCAACGACCGGGGTACGTCCGCGCGCACCAGCATCTGCCCGAACACCGAGGCGAGCAGCAGGTACGGCAGCAGCAGTACCCCGCCGAGCAGCAGGAACACGCCCCGGCGGTAGGTGCTGCCGCTGACCAGCGGAGTCAGCACGGCGCGGATGGACACGCCGACCATTCTGGCCGACCGGCCCGGCCCGCACCTCCCCCGGGCGAGGGGTGCGCGGCCGGGTTCGACGTCGCTGCGGACCACCCGGCTGCCGCGCCCGCCGCCGCCCGCGGGTCCGCCGGTGCGGGTGCTACGGCGCCTGGCCGGCCGGGCCTGGCCCGACCTACCGATGGTCCTCGATGTACTGCTGCGGGTCCTTGTCGGCGAAGGTGAGGCCACGACCCCGGGGGTGCTCGCCATAGAACTTCAGCCACTGCGCACCCAACTCGGCCCGCAGCTCGACGCTGGCGTTACGCCGGAAGTCCGGCAGCGCCTCGTCCTCCTCCTCGGCCAGGTGCTCGCTGTTCTCGGTGCGGGCCCGGCCGACCGCCTGCCACCACGCGGCCGAGCCGACCTGGTGGGTCTTCGCCGCGGCGATGGCGTCCCGGATCTTGTTGTGGTCGCCGATCGCGTCGTCGGTCTCCTCCTCACCGTCGTCGCCCCGCTTGACCAGGTGCGGGTAGAGGATCGTCTCCTCCGCCTCGGCGTGGATGTCCAGGTGCAGCGCGAGGGCGTCCCAGACGGCCAGCAGCTCGGCCTCGTCGCGGGCGTCGTCCAGCCGGGCGAAGCCCTTCCGGAAGGCGTGGTGGTCGTCCAGGATCAAAGCGGTGATGTCGTCCATGGTGGCGCTGTTCTCCTTGCTGTTTCCGGGTCAAACATGACGTCATCGCCGGGCCCGCCGGGCCTGGATGAGCTTGGGCAGGGCGGCGGCCCCGGTGATCGGCCGGAAGGCCCGGGCCTCGCGGGCCAGGGCGGCGTACTCGTCGTCGGTGAGGTCCAGGTCGGCCGCCGCGGCGTTGCGTTCCATCTGCTCCACGCTCGACGCGCCGGGGATGGCCACCACCGACGGGTGCCGGATCAGGTAGGCGAGGGCGATCTGGCTCGGCGTCGCGTCGTGCGCGTCGGCCACCTCGCGGAGCGTGCCCAGCAGCCGGGCACCGCGGTCCAGGTTCTCCGGCAGGAACAGCGGATTGGCCCGCCGGACCGCGCCGGCCGGCGGGTTGTCCGCGCCGTACCGGCCGGAGAGGAAACCCTGGGCCAGCGGACTGTAGGCGATCACCAGACGCCCGGCGCTCTGCGCGTACGGCAGCAGGTCGTCCTCCGGGGCACGGTGGGCGAGGCTGTACTGCACCTGGTTGGACAGCACCCGCCGGCCGAGCACCGCCTCGGCGTACCGCCAGCGCCGCAGGCCGTAGTTGCTGACCCCGACCTCGTCGACCAGGCCGACGTCCTGCAGGGTCCGCATGCCGCGCATGGTGGTGCCGTCCCGGACCACCGGATTCGGCTGGTGCACCTGGTAGAGGTCCAGCGAGGTGACACCGAGCCGCCCGGCCGAGGCCACCGCGCGCTGCTGCACGACCGCCGCCACCGGCAACAGCGGAAAGATCTTGGACGCCAGGAATATCTTCGACCGGTCCTCGCCGAGCGCCGCGCCGAGGATCCGCTCGCTGCGCCCGAACGCGTACATCTCGGCGGTGTCGAACAGGGTCACCCCGAGTTCCAGGGCCCGGCGGACGATCTCGTGGGCCCGCTTCTCGTACTCCGGACCGTAGCCCCACTCCCGCGAGCCGAACTGCCAGGCGCCGAGGCCGATCTTGGAAATGGGCTTGGTGGTCTCGATCTGGGCGAACCGCATGGCCCGACGCTACCCCGCACCCACCGCCCCCATGCCGACTCGCGCCGAGCGTTCACGCGGACCGGTGGCCCGACGCCGCAGCGACGGATCGGCGGAATCTACGCCGCGCAGAACTCATTGCCTTCCGGGTCCTGCATGATCCACCAATGTCCGGCGGGCCCCTTGTTGACCTCGCGGACGCGGGTCGCTCCCAGGTCTTCCAGCCGGGCCACCAGCTTTGCGAGTCCGCCAGGCTCGCTGTGGACGTCGAGGTGCAGGCGGTTCTTGCCGGACTTGCCCTCGGGAACGTCCTGGAATAGCAGCCGTCGGCCGCGGCCGACGCCGCTGGTGACGTCGAACGGGTCCTCGGGGTGGCGGATCGCGGCGTAGCCGCGGAAGGTTTTGCGGCCGCGATGCTCGCGGACCGCCTCGTCGCCGATGCGGCCGGCGGCCAGCAGTTGCTCAATCAACATGCTGGGATCTTCCACCTCGTACTCCAGGGCGGCCGCCCAGAAGTCCGCGAGGGCGGGTGCGTTCGTGCTGTCGATGACCAGCTTCCAGCTCAATGCCATGTAACTGTTTATACTGGTTACGTGGACTCCCTCGCAACCAAGGGACTGACGCTGCGCTCCCATACCGGCGTCGCCTACCAGTTCGACCCGGGTGCGTTGTGCCTGGAGTTGCTGGTCACCGGCGGCCCTGGCCCCTACCGTCGGTACGAGGTCCTGCACGAGCCTGCCGACTTGACCGCCTGGGTGGACCGGTCGCGGCTGGCTCCCACGCCGGCCCTGAAGGTCTCCGCGGCCGAGGTGACGGACGCGCGACGACTGCGTGATGCGCTGTTTCGAGTGGTCACCGCCCGCACGCGTGGCGAGCAGGACCCGCCCGACGACCTGGAGATCCTCAACAAGGCGGCCCGCCATCCCGCCCTGGCGCCCGCCATCACACCGGACGGGCAGCGCCAGTGGGCCGCAACCCACAGCGGCACACACCTGCTGGCCACCGTCGCCCGGGACGCCATCGAGTTGCTGACCGGCCCCTTCGCCCACCGCGTCCGCACCTGCGCCGCCGACGACTGCCACCTCATCTACGTCGATACCTCACGCCCTGGTCGCCGCCGTTGGTGCTCGATGGAGCACTGCGGCAACCGTCACAAGGTCAGGGCGTTACGCGCCCGCCACCACGAGGAAGGATGACCGCCGTGCCTACAGGACTCACCAAGGACGCCGGCTGGCAGATCGGCGTGTCCCGCACGCTGCCCCACCCCCTGGCCGTCGTCTGGGACTTCATCAGCAGCCCGGACGGGCTCGCCCTCTGGCTCGGCCCCGACGCAGTCCTGACTCCCGAACGCGGCGCCCGCTACCAGACGGCGGCGGGAGTCGTGGGCGAAGTGCGCGGCTACCGCCCAGCAGATCGCATCCGCGTCACCCACGGAACCACCACGATGCAGGTCGCCCTGACTCCCGCCGCCGGCGGGACCCGGACGATACTGCGCTTCCACCAAGAGCACCTGGCGAGCGCCGAAGAACGCGAACAGCAACGAACCCACTGGCAGAGCATCATCGACCAGGTCGCTGCCGCCCTCGACCAGCAGTGACAGCGGCCTGCGACAGCGACCCGAAATCTCCCCGCCGGGGTCGTGCGCGGCCGCCGCCACGCAGGAAAATTGTCGTACGCACGTTCTAATCTGGACGGGTGTTCGCGGCGTTGGCGGAGTTGGACGAGGGGCTCGATGCCCACTCGGACAGGCCGCTGTGGGCGCTGCCCGAAGCGGACCTGCTCGCCGCCCTGGACGCCGCACACGTCCGGGAGCAACGGGCGGTCGCCGCCAAGCTCGCCCTGGTGCGGGAGGTCGACGGTCGGGGCCTGGCCGCGCGGTACGGCTGCACCTCCACCGCCGTGCTGCTGCGCGAGCGGCTGCGCCTGCCGGTGCAGGCCGGCCGCCGGCTGGTGACCACAGCATCGCTACTGGACCGGGCCCCGGAGCCGGTGCGGGCGGCCCTCGACGCCGGGGCGATCACAGTGGAGCAGGCGCTGGTCATCGCCGAGACGATCGCCGACCTGCCGACCGACGGTGGCGGTGACCCTGATGCCCTGCGCCATGAGGACAGCGATCGCACCCACCCGGGAGCAGAGGCCGACGACCGGGCCGGCGCCGCAGCGGACGATCGAGGCGGCACGGTCGGCGCCGGGGCGTACCCGGATCGGGTGGACAGCGGCCCGACCGGCGCGGGTGTGGGTCCGGGCCTTGGTGACCGTGGTGGGATCGGCGCCACCTGCGGCGACGCCGGTCCGGCGGCCGGGACGGGCGGCGTCGGTGGCCGGGACGTGGCTGCGGATCCCGGACCGGCCGAGGTCGCGCGGCGGGCCACCGACCTGCTGCTCGGGTGGGCCGGCCAGTTCGACTCGGGCGCGCTGCGCAAGCTCGGCACGCGGGTGCTCGCCCATGTCGCCCCGCACCTGGCCGAGGCGGCCGAGGAGCGCGCGCTACGCCGGGCCGAGCGCCGCCAGCACGACCGGCGGGACCTCACCTGGTCCACCCGCTCGGACGGGTCGACCTGGCTCACCGGCCGGCTCGACGCGGAGACGGCCGCCCTGCTGCACGCCGCCGTCGACCCGCTGTGCAGGCCACACGGTCTCGGCGACGACCGCGGCCCCGGCCAGCGCCGGCACGACGCGCTGGCCGAGGTCTGCCGGTTGACCCTGGCCACCGGACGGCTCCCCGACAACGGCGGCGACCGGCCGCAGGTCGTCGTCACCACCCGGTACGACACGCTCAGCGGGCAACTGACCGCCGGCACCCTCGACACCGGCGCGCCGGTGGGCCCGGCGACGGTGCGCCGGCTGGCCTGCGACGCCAGGCTGCTGCCCGCCGTGCTCGGCGGCGCCGGCCAGGTCCTCGACGTGGGCCGGCAACGGCGACTCATCGACGGACCGCTCCGGCGGGCCCTGGTGCTGCGCGACCGGGGTTGCGCCTTTCCCGGCTGCGACCGGCCCGCCCGGTGGTGCGACGCGCACCACATCAGGTCGTGGTCCCGAGGCGGGGACACCGCGCTGCACAACGCCGTACTGCTCTGCCGGTTCCACCACCGGACCGTGCACCACACCGACTGGCAGGTCCGCCTCGCCGCCGACGGCCACCCCGAGTTCCTGCCGCCACCCTGGCTCGACCCGGCCCGGACCCCACGCCGCAATCCCCGCCCTCACCTGCGCATCTGATCCGGGCTTGACCGGCCGAAGCGGCGGAGTCCGGCCACCCACATCACCCGGACGTCTCATCCGGCTCGACGGGCCGGGTTCGGCGGAGTACGCCCCACCGCCCGCACATATGATCCGGACCCGGCGGCAGCATGACGCCGTAACCGACCCGTCCGACTCCGCTCAGGGCCGCCTTGTCTCCAGTCGGCGGTCCGGTCAGGGTTCGTCGTTCGACTCCTGGTCGTTCTTCCATGGCTGGTGTTCAGCGATCCACCGCTCCACATCCTCCGCCAGCCAGATGGCACCACCGGCCAGTCGCTCATAAGGCTCCGGGAAATCCGGGCGTGCCACGAGCTGGAGCACCCGGGTGCGCGAGACGCCAAGACGCTCCCTGAGTTCCTGGGCGCCGTACAACCTCTTCCGCCGGCCAGCCATGGAGCCGACGCTAGGCGGTGCACTAAGGGCATATGTGCCAGTTGACATATAGCGCAGACTGACGGACCTGGGCAGTTAGCATATGTGTCAGGCACGGTATCGGAGGCGTTCGTCGCCGCGGCAACGGTGGCGGACGCGTACAGGGAAGCGGTCCGGTTACGTGACAACGGCTCCGTGGCCGGACCTGCCCGTTCGTGGAAGGTGACCCATGGCTACGTCTCGGCGGTCCTCGGCATCATCCGATCCGGCTCGCGACGGTTGCACCGAGCGGTGTTGCCGGCGGCGGCTGGAACTGCGGCCCGGGGACGTCTTCCGGCTCGACCGACGGGCGTCGGTGCAGTTCGGCGGGGAGCGCGAGCTGCTGTTCCGGTTGACCTCGGTCAGCCACAAGTCGGGCTGTCACGGCTGGGTCTGGCTCACCGGCTACGAACTCGGCCCGACCGGCGAGGCGCTGGCCAGGCGGGAGGTCTTCGTCCAGCTCGCCGGCCTCCAGCCCGCCCGGCTGCCGGTCTCCAACGCGCGGCCCGGCCGGGCCGGAGAGCAGGCCCGCGGTGCGCACGGCGGTTCCGCCGCTCAAGACCGGCCGCCCAACGCGCGGCCCGGTCGGGCCGGAGAGCAGGCCCGCGGCGCGCACGGCGACTCCGTGGCCCACGCCCGGGCGTCCAACGAGCGGCCCGGCCGGTACGCCTGACCCGCCCACGCCCGGGCGTCCAACGAGCGGCCCGGCCGGTACGCCTGACCCGCCCACGACCGCAGGACACGCCGGCTCGTGGGCGCGCCCGGGTCCACCGCGCCCCCGCAACAGCACCAGTACGGCGGCGGTCACCGCCAGTGGGCCGGCCGCCGCGACGATCCGGGGGGAATCCCGGCGCCGGCCGCGCCACCGGGGCGCTGTCGATGTCGTACGGCCGCACTACGGTCGCGGGGAAACGTCGACCGAGGAGGGAACGTGACCGCCAGCCGTCCACGCCTGGAGTTGCACTCCGCCGTACTCGACGCGCCGGACGCCCGCGAGCTGGCCGCCTTCTACCGGCGGTTGCTCGGTTGGGAGACCCGGCAGGACGAGCCGGACTGGGTGACGTTGCGCGCCCCCGGCGGTGGGGCGGGCCTGTCGTTCCAGACCGAGTCGGCGTACGTGCGACCGGTCTGGCCGGCCGGGCCGGGTGATCCGCAGATGTCGGTCCACCTGGACATCGCGGTGGACGACCTGGCGGTGGCCGGGGCGCACGCGGAGGCCGCCGGGGCGACGCTCGCCGGGTTCCAGCCGCAGGACGACGTCCGGGTCTACCTCGACCCGGCCGGTCACCCGTTCTGCCTCTTCCTTGCGGAGTGATCCCACGAGCGGAGTGATCCCACGAGCCGGTCAGGAGCCGCCGACCGCGTCGTAGGCGCGCCGGCTGTAGAACAGGTCCGCTTCCGCCCGTGCCCCGCCGGTCGATGCCGATGCTACGGACCCGGCCCGGCCGGCAGGCCGAAACGGAGGCAATCGGCAGGCCCGACCACGGGCCGGGGTGCTGATGCCGGGACGCCCAAGGCCGCCAGCGGGGACCCGGCGGCTCCTCGTCAGACGGGCGGGCCGCGCAGCCGGTGACCTCGGGCCCGGCCGCGCTGCCGGGGCCCGAGGTCACGACATGGCCGGCGGAGAGGGGTCCGGCCGTGCGCGGCCGGACCCCTCCCGCCGCCGGGTCAGAGTTCGCGGACCCGGATGTTGCGGAACTCGATCGCGTCGGTGTCGCTGTGGTTCTGCAACCCGAGGTACCCGCTGAGGAACTGGCGCAGGTCGGTCGGCGGGTCACCGTCCCGGGAGGACTTCTTGCCGGGCGTGTTGTCGAACTCGTTGATCACCACGCCGTTCCGGCTGATCGTGTAGTGCTGGCCGAGCACCTTGATCTCGTAGTCGTTCCACTGGTTCTTCGGGGTGATCCGGGCGTCGGCCAGGCCGCGCGGCGAGAAGTTGTAGACCGAGCCGGTCTTCTGCGGCTCGCCGGTCTCGCCGTCGTAGAGCTGGATCTCGTGGCCGCAGTAGATCGCCACCCAGGCCTGCGAGGTGCGGGCCGAGCCGACCGTGCCGCAACTGCCCGCCGGTCGCTGCGCCAGCGGCGTACGCGGATCGGGGAACCGGACGAGCAGCCCGCTGTTGGCCCGGGCGTCGCCCGGCGCGACGTCGCGGAACTGCACCCGGACCGAGAAGTCGGCGTACGCCTGGCCGGCGTACCAGAGCATGCCCAGGCCGCCGGCCGAGCGGATCGACCCGTCCGGGCGTAGCCCGAACGACCCGCCCGGTGCCTGCCGCCAGCCGGCCAACGAGTACGCCGAGCCGTCGAAGACGGTCCCGTACCCGGTGGTGGCGCCGATCGGTGACTGGGCGCCGGCCCGGCGCAGGGCGTTCGCCTCCCGGTTGTCGACCACGTGAGCCGCGGTCAACTCGGTGAGCACGGTCTCCAGGTGGTCGACGAAGGCGCCCCGGTTCGGCCAGGTGCTCTCGTCGTCGATCAGGTCGTTGACCGTGCAGCCGCCACCGGCCGGGTGGTTGGCGATCTGCGTGTCGGTGTCCAGCAGCCACACCGTCGGTCGGGCGTCCGGCGCGGTGCAGCCCGCGGTGACCGGGACCGCGGAGGTGGCCGTCGACCCGTCGGCGTAGGTGACCTTCAGGCTGGCGGTGAAGGTGCCGTACCGCTTGTAGGTGTGCCGCGGGTGCGGCGCGGTCGAGACCTTGCTGCCGTCGCCGAAGTCCCACTCCCAGGCCACCCCGCCGACCCGGGCGCTGGAGAAGGCGACGGTGCGCGGCTCGGTCGGCGCGACCGAGCGGGCGGTGGCCAGGCCGGGGTTCGGCGTGGCGGCCCCGCCGGTGTACGTGATCCGGATCAGTTTCTGGTTGTTGTGCAGGCTGAAGAAGCCGCCCGCGTAGTCCAGCATGTACAGCGCCCCGTCCGGGCCGAACTTGGCGTCCATCCAGGACTGCAGTTGGTTTGCGCCGCCGCCGGGCTGGATGATGGCGCGCAGGTCCTCGGCGAAGGCCGGCGCGCCGGCGTACGGCACCGCCTCCGGGTCGACGGTGACGGCGATCCGGTTGTTGCTGCTGGACTGGTCGCCGATGAACCACTTGTTGTCCCAGTACGCCGGCCAGGCCACGCCGCTGTTGACGTCGACCTTGGACCGCTGGTACGTCGGTCCGTCCATCACCGCCTGGCTACCGCCGGACAGGTACGGCTGGGTGTAGGTGGCCTCCTCGACCTTGTAGCTGGGGATCCCGTCGGCGCGCTTGGGGTAGACCGGGCCCCCGCCCTGCGGCGAGTACCAGATCATGTTGTCCCGCACCGGTGGCAGGTTCACCAGGCCGGTGTTGCGCGGCGACTCGTTCTTCGGGTTGTCGCAGTCGTACCAGCCGGTCAGCTTCGTCGCGTCGGTGTTGCTGCGGTCTCGGTACGGCTGCCGGTTGCCCATGCAGTACGGCCAGCCGTGGTTGCCGGCCGAGGTGATGATGGTGGCCGTCTCGTACTTCGCCGGGCCGAGTTCCGGGTTCGGGCCGCCGGCGTCCGGGCCGACCCAGGCGGCGGTGAGCCAGTGGTTGACCGGGTCCCAGGCGATCCGGGAGATGTTTCGGACGCCCATCACGTAGATCTCCGGCCGGGTCTTGCCACCGCCCTGCTCCTGGCCGGTGAACAGGTTGCCGTCCGGGACCGTGTACGTGCCGTCCGCCTCCGGGTGGATCCGGATGATCTTGCCGTTGAGGTCGTTGGTGTTGCCGGCGGTACGCCGGGCGTCCTGGAACGAGACGCCCTTGTAGTCCTGCGTCCAGTTGTTGCCGGAGTAGCCGTCCGACCCGCCGGACGAGTTGCTGTCACCCGCGCCGATGTAGAGGTTGCCGGACTCGTCGAAGGTCATCCCGCCGCCGGCGTGGCAGCAGCTGTGGATCTGGGTGTCCCAGTGCAGCAGGTCCTTGCGGGTGGCCTGGTCGAGCGTGCCCTTCGCGGCGTCGTAGGTGAACCGGGAGACCGTCCGCTGGCCGATCCGCCGGTCCCGGTCGATCGACTCGTGCGGCATCCAGTAGACGTAGATCCAGCCGTTCTGCGCGAACTTCGGGTCGAGGGTGATGCCGACCAGGCCCTCCTCGTTCTTCACCAGTTCGTCGCCGCTGCCCCGGTTGCCCATCACCTTGAGCGTGGTGAGCAGCTTGACCTGCTTGGTCTTCGGGTCCCAGCGGTGGATGGTGCCGCAGCCCAGGCCCACGTTCGGGTCGTTCCAGCTGGCCACCGGACCGGTCGGGCAGGCGGCCTTGCCGATGTAGAAGACCGTGCCGTCCGGCGCGATGGTCAGGCCGTGCGGCTCGCCGATCTGGTCGAGCTGACCGGGTTGGTTGGTTGCGGTCAACCGCTCGATTTTGTAGTTCGCGGCGATGGTCGCCTGGCAGTCGCCGCGGACCGTGCCGCTGGTCCACTGGATCGCGCCGAGCAGGTGGCCGAGGAACCGGGTGTCGCTGGTGTAGCTCGCCTCGGTGCGGCCCATGCCGGTGTAGAAGGACCGGCCGCCGTCGTAGTCCCGGCACCAGGAGACCGGGTGGAAGGCGCCGTTGCCGCTCAGTCCGGCCTGGTACGTGTTCTCCTGCACCTGCGCGACCGTGTGCACCTTGCCGATCGGGTTCGGGTCCCAGTTGATCCACTGGTCGGACCGCTTCCAGGTCAGCGGCAGGCCCTTGGTGGCCGGGTGCTGCCGGTCGGTGACGCTGACCACCGCCTCCTGCGCCGTGGTGTCCGGCGGCGGCGCGGCGTCGGCGCCGATCAGCCAGAGCTCGGCGAGCTGGATCAGCGGCTCGCCGCTGTTGGCGGTGATGTTCAACCGGTAGTACTGGTAGGCGGTGCCGTTGTCGAAGGCGAACTGACGGGTCTGGAACCGCTGCGGGAACACCTCGCCGGTGCGGGTGTCCAGGTCGGTCCAGCTCTGCCCGTCGGCGGAACCCTGCAGCTTCCAGTCCTTCGGGTCCCGGCCGGGGTAGTCGTTGGCCGAGGTGAGGGCGTACCGGTTGACCACCTTTGGCGCGGCGAGCTTGGCCACCGCCCAGCCGGTGGTGGACCGGACCAGCCACTTGGTCCGGGTGGACCCGTCGACCAGCTTCGCCTCGGTCTCGTCGGGCGGGTTGTTGCCGCTCGCGGTGACCGACGCGACCTTCTCGGCGTTCGGCAGGCTCGGCGCGGGCCGGCTGCCGATCAGGCCGGTGAACCACTCCGAGTCCGGTTGCAGCCGGGCCGCGTCGTGCACGCCGACGAACCCGCCGCCGCCCTTGACGTACGCCTGCAGCGCCGCCTCCTGCGCGTCGTCGAGGACGACGCCGTTGGCGGACAGGAAGACCACGCTGCGGTAGCGGAACAGCTTGTCGGCGGTGAGCACGGCCGGGTCGCTGGAGGCGGTGACGCCGAAGCCGTGTTCCGCGCCGAGCTTGCGGATCGCGGTGACGGCGCGGGCGACCGGGTCGTCCTGCCGGTCCGCCGGGCCGTGGAACACCAGCACGTTTACCGCGTTGGCGCCCCAGGTGGGTGGTGCCGGTGGGATGGCGGCCGCGGCGGGGGTGGCCGCGGGGCCGGTGGCCAGGCCGAGCAGCAGCACGACGGCCGAGGCCAGTGCTACCGCCCGACGGCGGGTGGTGGCGGCGCGACCGCGCCGCGAATGGTGGGCCATTGCTCCTCCTTCTCGCGAGACGGGTCAGCTGTGGTGGTTCGCGTGCCCGGCGGCGGGCGCCGGTGCGGCGTTCGCGCCGGTGCCGGTGGACGCGGCCTTCGCGCCGGTCGGGGCCGCGGCCGGGTGCGGCGGCATGGTGCCGTCCGGGTTCAGGACGTGGAACATCGTCGACATGCCCAGGTCGGAGTGGAACTGCATGTGGCAGTGCAGCATCCAGTGCCCGGGACCGACCGAGTCGCCGGCCAGCACCGTGACGCCGAAGGTGTCGCCGGGGCCGAGGGTCTTGTTGTCGATGACCGGGACCGAGTCGACCAGGGCCCGGTTGGTGCCGTCGACCACGCCGGTGCGGCTGTCCGCCCACGAGTGGCCGTGCAGGTGGAAGGTGTGCATGTCGTCGCCCAGGCCGATCGCCACGAACTCGACCCGCTCACCGAGCCTGGCGACCAGGCAGGTCGGCCCGGGGACCGGGTTCTGCTCGTCGCAGGTGTCGGCCTCGCTGCTGCGTCGCAGGTTGATGGTCTGCCGGTCGCCGAAGGCGGTCACGTAGGTACGGTCCGGTCGCGGGTCGCCCTGCCGGCGGACGATCAGCGCGCCGAACAGCCCCGAGGCGATCCCCTTGGTGCCGTGCGGCCCGCCGACCAGGTGGTCGTGGTACCACCAGTAGCCCGCCGTACCCTGCGACCCGGTGGCCGGGTTGCGGGGCTTGGCGAACCAGACGTACGTCCGAGACTGGCCCGGCGCGACGTACGAGTTGCTGTGCAGGGTGCCGTCGGACTGCTGGGTGTACTTGACCCCGTGGGTGTGCAGGGACACCGCGACGGGATGGTTGGGATCGGTGCGCAGCGCCTCCAGGGTGGCCGCCGGCACCTGGTTGTGCAGGGTGATCGCCAGGCACTCCCCCTCGATCATCTCGATCGTCGGCCCCGGGTAGGCGGCCGTCTGCGGGGTCAGGCCGTAGCCGAGCCGGACCTGTTTGGTGATCGGGTCCTTCGGCAGCTCGACGGCGTACAACTGGATCCGGCGGTCGGGGGTGACGCAGCCGTCGGGGCGGTCGGCCGCCGCGATCGCCGGGCCGGCGTCGGCCGGCTCCGGCGCGGGCGCGGCGGCCGCCGCCGGACCGGGCGCGCCGACCGTGCGCAGCACGCCCACGCCGACGAGCGTCACCAGCAGGACCGCGGCGGCCAGCAGCCGGGGTCCGACGACCGATCCGGTACGGGCGGTCCCGTCCGGTCCGGTCCGGGTGCTCTCGGTGTCCACTGTGGTCTCCTCTCCGGTCACGGGGTCAGCGGTGCGACGCGGACGTTGCGGAAGCTGACGATGTCGGCGGCGCTGTGGTTCTGCAGGCCCAGGTAGCCGACCGCGTTCTGCCGCCCGTCCGTGCCGGGGTCGTCGGAGCGGGGCGGGTCGAACACGCCGCCCGGGGCGTTGCTGAACTGGTTGATCAGTTCGCCGTTGCGGAACACCGAGTAGTGCTGCCCGACCACGCGGATCTCGTAGTCGTTCCAGGTGCCCTTCGGGGTGACCCGGGCGCCGTCGAGGTCGACCCGGTCGAAGCCGTACACCGAACCGGTCTTGTACGCGTCACCGGTGGGGCTGTCGAAGATCTGCACCTCGTGCCCGTACTTGACCGCCACCCACTCGGGCCGGGGCTCCTGCGGGTGCTGGTGCACCTGCGGGAAGCGGACCAGGACCCCGCTGTTGGCCCGGCCGTCGCCCGGCGCGTCGTCGCGCCACTGCAGCTTGACCGAGAAGTCGCCGTACGTGCGGACCGGGAACCAGAGCATCCCCAGGCCGTCGACCGGTTTGCTGGTGATCGAGCCGTCGGCGTTGCGCCGGAACCCGCCCGGACCGACCTGCTCCCACAGGTTGAACGAGGCGACCGTACGGTCCAGCAGCGGTTGGTAGCCCTGCTGGGCGTCGGCCTTGCCGACCCCGGACTCCCGGGCGGTACGCACCAGCGTGTTGCGCTCCTTGAGCTGGAGCTGGCCGCGCTGGTGCAGCCGGTCGGCGATGGCCTCGACGTGCTCGACGAAGCTGGCGTGGTCGGGCCAGACCGCCTCGTCCCGGATCAGGTCGTTGATCGTGCAGCCGCCCTCGGCCGGCCGGTTGGCCACCCCGCTGTTCAGCGTGCCGATCCAGACCGTCGGCCGGTCGTCGGCCAGCCGGCAGCTCGGCGGTGGTGGTCCGGCCGCCACGACGGTGAACGCGGCGGAGGCGGTGCCGGAGGTGTTGCCCGCCCGGTCGGTGGCCCGGTAGCTGACCGTGTGCGAGCCGACGGTGTTGACGGTGACCGGGCCGGTGTAGACGACGTACCCGCGCCCGTCGAGGGCGTACTCGACGCGGTAGACGCCGGAGCCGCCGGTGTTGTCCGCCGCGGTGAGCGTCACGGTCGCGCTGCCGACGTACGCCCAGCTGCCGTTCTGCTGGCCGGTGAGGGCGGCGGTGACCGTCGGCGCGGTGGTGTCCGGGTCCGCCGGCGCGACCACGGTGAAGGTGACCGTCTTCGGCGTCGAGGTGTTGCCGGCCCGGTCGGTGGCCCGGTACGCCACCGTGTGCGCGCCGGGCTGGTTCACCGTGATCGGGGCGGTGTACGCCGCGTAGGCCGCGCCGTCCAGGGCGTACTCGACCGTGGCGACCCCGGAGCCGCAGGTGTTGTCGGTGGCGGTGACGGTCACCGTGGCCGCGCCGACGTAGGCGCCGGCGCCGTCCCGCTGGCCGGTGACCGTGGCGGTGGCGGTCGGCGCCGTGTCGTCCGGGTCGGGCGTGGCGACCACGGTGAACGTCACGGACTGCGCGGCGGAGGTGTTGCCGGCCCGGTCGGTGGCCCGGTACCGGACGGTGTGCTGGCCCGGCTGGTTGACGGTGATCGGGGCGGTGTACGCGGCGTAGGCCGCGCCGTCCACGGCGTACTCGACCTTGTCGACGCCGGAGCCCGCGTCGGTGGCGGTGAGCGTCACCGTGGCGGCACCCACGTACCCGCCGCTGCCGTCCCGGTCACCGGTGACCGCGGCCGTCACCGTGGGCGCCGTGGTGTCCGGATCGGTGCCGGCGACCACCTGGAAGGTGACCGTCTTCGGCGTCGAGGTGTTGCCGGCCCGGTCGGTGGCCCGGTACGCCACCGTGTGCGCACCGGGCTGGTTCACCGTGATCGGGGCGGTGTACGCCGCGTAGGCCGCGCCGTCCAGGGCGTACTCGACCCGGTCGACCCCGGAGCCGCCGGTGTTGTCGGAGGCGGTGAGGGTCACCGTGGCGCTGCCCAGGTAGGCGCCGCTGTCGTTCGTCGTGCCGGTGACCGCGGCGGTCACGGTGGGCGCCGTGGTGTCCGGGTCGGGCGCGGCCACGACCTGGAAGGCGACCTGCTGCGGGTTCGACGTGTTGCCGGCCCGGTCGGTGGCCCGGTACGCCACCGTGTGCGCGCCGGGCTGGTTCACCGTGATCGGGGCGGTGTACGCCGCGTAGGCCGCGCCGTCCAGGGCGTACTCGACCTTGTCGACGCCGGAGCCCGCGTCGGTGGCGGTGAGCGTCACGGTGGCGGTGCCCACGTACCCGCCGCTGCCGTCCCGGTCACCGGTGACCGCGGCCGTCACCGTGGGCGCCGTGGTGTCCGGATCGGTGCCGGCGACCACCGTGAACGACACGGACTTCACCGCGGAGGTGTTGCCGGCCCGGTCGGTCGCCCGGTACTGGACGGTGTGCCGGCCCGGCTGGTTGACCGTGACCGGGGCCGAGTAGGTGCCGTACGTGCCGCCGTCCAGGGCGTACTCGATCCGGTTGACGCCGGAGCCGGCGTCGGTGGCGGTGACCGTCACCGTGGCGGCCCCGAGGTACTCACCACCGGCGTTCCGCTCGCCGCTGACCTGCGCGTCGACCTCGGGTGCGGTGGTGTCGTCGGCGCCGCCGGTGACCACCAGCAGGCCGGTCATCTGACCGTGGCCGGGCATGGCGCAGAAATACCGGTACGTGCCCGGGGTGAGCACCACGTCCACGCTGTGCCGGCCCTGGTTGGCGTCGAACGGGTCGGCGAGGATGTTGACGGCGACGTCGTCGTTGTAGTCGGGATTGCCGGTGTCGAAGGTGAGCGTGTGCTGCATCCCGCTGGTGTTGCCGGTGGCGGCGCTGTTCTCGAAGACGATTGTCGTCGCGCCGGCGACCGCGGTGGTGGGCGCCGAGGTGTACTCCGTGGTGCTGTTGCCGGCCGTCCAGGTGAGCACCTGGGCCTGCAGTTGCTTCGACGGGGTGGCCGCTCTCGGCTCGGCGGCGACGGGGCGGCCGCCGGCCAGGCCCACCGCCGCGACGATGCTGGTCAGCGCGACCGCCAGCGCCGCGAACGCGGCGGTGGGTCGGCTGAAGCCGCGGCCGGCGTGGCTGGTGAGCAGCCACCGTCCGCGTCGGTGAGTTCGTGCTGGCGTACGACGCGCAGGGAGAATGGGCATGTCGGGCTAACCTCCGCGGAATCGGCGCAGGGCGTTCGACGGTGCGCCGTGGGAACTCCGCACGGACCGGCGGAGGGCACGGCGAGGCAGACCGCACCGATCCCGTCGCGCCGGGTTCGGTGTGTCGTGGTTCGGGGGTACGTGGTGCCGTGGGGGTTGGGGGTACGTGCGACCTTAATCGCCTTTCAACAACGTGTCTACATCTTTCGATTGACCCCCGGGAACTTTTATCGAACACGACGAAAGTCGTCGAGCGATGGTAGGAATCGACGAGGGCCCCGACCCCGGGGCGGGAGCCGGTCCGGTGCGAAGGAGAGAGCGACCATGCCGACCCTCAAGGCGTGTCTGAACGGCGACCGGGACGCGGCCGCGCATCCCGGCGTACCGGTCACCCCGCAGCGGCTGGCCGAGGACGCGGCGGCGGTCCGGGCGGCCGGCGCCGACGCCGTACACCTGCACCCGCGGGACCGGGCCGGCGCGGAGAGCCTGGCCTGGCCGGACGTCGCCGCAGCGGTGGCCGCGGTCCGGGCCGGCTGCCCGGGGCTGCCGGTCGGCGTGTCGACCCGTCAGGAGATCGTCCCCGACCTGCCGGACCGGCTGCGGTTGCTGGCCCGCTGGTCCGGACCGCCGATCGGGCCGGACTTCGCCAGCGTCAACTGGCACGAACCGGGCGCGACCGAGGTCGCGGCCCTGCTCGCCGAGCGGGGCATCGGCGTCGAGGCCGGGCTGTTCACCCCCGACGCGGCGGACGGTGCCCGGCGCCGCCACGCGGACCGGGGCGCCGGGCCGCCGGCGGTGGTCAGCGGGGCTGATCCAGGCGGTAGACGAGCGCCCCGTCGATCTCCTCGCGGGTGATGCCGAGGCCGTCCACCGGCCGGGCCGGGACGCCCTCCCAGGCCGTGCCGGCGAGCCGGTCCGGGAAGACGACCACCGTGCGGATGCCGGTCTCCCGGAGGAACGCGACGCTGGCCGGGTCGGGGAAGGACACCGTCGTGTCCCGGATCCGCTGCTGACCGGTCGGGACGAAGGCGGCCAGGCCGTTGGCGACCTTGGGGTACCCGTCGGTGGACCACAACATGACGTGCAACTCGAACAGGCCGTCGCTGGGCAGGACCAGCATCGGCCCGGTCGCCGCCCGGAACGCCGCCGGTGCCGTCGGGACGACGGGATGTGGCGTCTGGTTGACCCCTTCGAGCAGCACCAGCAGCAGCGGAATCAGCAGGAGGACCCGCGCCACCGGGCCGGGACCGCCCCGTTCGGGACCGCCCCGCCCGGGACCGCCGACCGGCTCCGGGATGGCGGCCCGGCCCGCCGGTTGTGACTCGCCCATCGGGACGGCCAGCCGCAGTTTGGCCGCCGGGACGGCCGACCGCAGCGCGGCGCCGTCGGGAACGGCCGGCCGCAGGCCGGTCACCGGGACCGCCGGGCTCTCGGCGCCGAGCGGGGCCCGCGCCGTCGGGATGGTCGCCGCCCCGGAGGACCCGCCCGGCGGTACGGTCGCCGCGGCATCCGGGCCCGCCGCGACGGTGGCCGGGCCGTGGGCCTCACCCGGCGAGGCCGCCCTGACGGTGTCCGTGCGGCCGGCGTCACCCGCCGGGTCCGCCGCGCCGCCGGCGCCGGCCGGCGGGGATCCGGGACCCGTGGCGGGCGTGCGGAACTGCGCCGCGAGCTCGGTGACCGCGCCCGCCGCGAGGACCGCGAGCAGCAGGCTGGTCCACACCATCAACCGACCGGGGGTACGCAGCGCGTCCCAGCCGGGCAGCAGCCGGGACAGCGTCAGGTAGCCCGGGTCGCCGTCGCCCAGGTTGGCGCCCAGACCGAGCGCGACGGTGGCCAGCACCCCGAGCCCGAGGGCGACCCGGTGCCGGACCGGGAAGACCGAGACGACCAGGCCCATCACGGCCAGGCCGATCAGCGTGACGCCGGGCAGCAGGGCCATCTCCGGCGGCCAGGTCAGTTTGGCGCGGGCCCCGGCGAACCACTCGCCCCACAGCCACGAGTCGGCCGGCGCGACGAAGAAACCCCGCAGCGGCGGCGAGAACATCTTCGTCCAGCTCAGGTCGCGCTTCGCCTGCGGGTTCAGGTCGACCACGCGCAGGAAGACCGTGCCGAGCCAGACGCACACCCCGGCGAAGAACACGCCCCCGCACAGGTCCGCCACCAGCAGCCGGCGGCCGAACGCCGGCCACCGGCCGGTCCGCACCCGGGACCAGGCGAACCGGGCGGCCACCACCAGCCCGGCGCCCAGCAGGAAGTAGACCAGCGGCAGGCCGATGCCGAAACCGAGGCTCACCTGCCAGGCGGCGACCAGCCAGCCGGCCACCACCCAACCGGGCCGGTGCCGTTCGGGTCGGTGGCCGTACCGCAGGGACCAGCCGTGGCCGCGCGCCAGCATCGCCAGGCAGAGCGCGATCCCCCCGACGGACAGGATGTTCAGGTGGCCGCTGTGCGCCAGCCGCCACGGCGCGAACGCCCAGGCGACGCCGGCCACCGCGCCCGCCGTCCGGCCCGCCCCCAACTGCCGCACCAGGGCGTACGCGCCGACGAAGGCGAGCGCGTGGAGCAGGACGTACAGCAGGTTGTAGCGGAAGATCGCCGCCGGGACGCCGTCGCCGAACAGGCCCGCGACGGCGTAGCCGAGCAGGGTGTCGCTGTAGGCGTAGGTGTACGTCTCGGGGAAGAAGGTGTTCGAGTGCCAGATCTGCAGCGGCGAGGTGAGCAGGGCGTGGCCCGCCCAAGCGACCTGCCACGCCTGCAGCGTCGGGTCGCCCAGGTCACCGGGGATCGTGGTCCACGGGTGTCGCAGCGTCGGCCAGGTGAGCACCACGGCCGCCAGCAGGCCGCCGAGTACGGCCAGGGACCACTCGTGCCGCAGCACCCGCCACGCCACCTGGCCGCCCGCCGCCAGCCGATCACCGGGGGAACTCGCGCGCTGCTCGGATTCCACGTGCACTCCTGTCGACGGGCCGGAAGTCCGCCCGGCACGGTCGTGTCTGGGTGGCTGGACATCGACGGCCAGGCCACGTCGGATCACGATGCCACGACCTACCCCCGGTGTGGGGGCACGGCCGCGGACCGCGCGGCGGCCCGCCGGCGGGCACGCCACGGTCATGATATTCAGTTGTTCGACCCCCATCAATCACCCTGTCCGATCGACACGCCCATGACCTGCTGCGACACGGGCGAGGACGCCGACCTCCAGGGCCGTCCACAGCGCACCGTCCGGGCCGGCCGTGATGCCGTGCGGCTCGCAGCGCGGCCTCGGCAGGTCGTGCACCTCGATGATCCCGTCGGGGGCGACCGAGCCGACCCGGTTGCCGCCCCACTCGGTGAACCAGAGCGCGCCGTCGGGGCCGGCGGTGATCGCGTGCGGCCGGGCCGCACGGTCGGGCAGCGGAAACTCGGTGATCACACCGTCCGGAGTGATCCGGCCGACCTGACCGGCGGCGATCTCGACGAACCACAGTGCACCGTCGGGTCCCGCGGTGATGCCCACCGGGGCGGCCCCCGCCGTCGGCAGCGGGTGGAGGCCGACCGCGCCGGCCGGGTCGATCCGGCCGATCGCGTTGGCCTGGTTCAGCGTGAACCACAGCGCCTCGTCGGGTCCCGCGACGATCACCGAGGGGTACCCGCCGGTGGTCGGGAGCGGGAACTCGTCGACCCGGCCGTCGGTGCCGATCCGGCCGATCCGGTCGGCGGTGGACTCGGTGAACCAGAGCGCGCCGTCCGGCCCGGTGGCGAGGCCGAACGGTCCGCTGCCGGCGTTCGGCAGCGGGAAGCCGGTGACGACACCGTCGGTGGTGATCCGGCCGATCCGGTCGGCCGCGGTCTCGGTGAACCAGAGCGCGCCGTCCGGCCCGGCCACGATGATCGTCGGTTGGCCGGCCGGGTCGACCGGGTGGCTGACGGGCTCCTCGCCGGGGACCAGCCGGCCGATCCGGCCACTGTGGACGAGGGTGAACCACAGCGCGCCGTCCGGACCGGTGGTGAGGGCGTACGGGCCGTCGTCCGGGCCGGCGACGACGTACTCCCGGATGGAAACGGTTGTCAACCCGAGCCACCTCCTTAAAGCGACGTTAGTAGCGATAGCATCGTGGCGTGGTGCCACCGCGATCAGCAAACGATTTTCCCGCCGAGCCGGGCGACACCAACCCGGTCCGGCGACCGGGTGGGCGCAGCGCCCGGGTCCGCCGCCGGGTGCTCGACGCGGTCGGGGCGCAACTGGTCGAGCACGGCTACGACGGCCTGAGCGTGGACGCCGTGGCGGAGCGCTCGGGCGTGCACCGGACCACCGTGTACCGGCGTTGGCGGGACGTCGGCGGGCTGCTGGTCGACGTCCTGGCCGAGGCCACCGGCGACGACTGGCGCGCGCCGGACACCGGCACGCTCGCCGGCGACCTGGTCGCGGTCAACCGCGAGGTGCACGCCGCGCTCACCGGGGACCCGCCGGTCACCCTGGCGCTGATCGCCGCGTCGTTCCGGTCGCGGCCGGCGGCGGACGCGCTCCGGACGTTCTGGGCCGACCGGTACGACCGCTGCGCCGTCATTGTGCGCCGCGCGGTTGACCGGGGTGAGCTGCCGGCCCGTACCGACGCCCGCCGGCTGCTGGTCGCCGTCACCGCGCCGCTCTACCACGAGCTGGTGCTGCTGCGGTCGGACGCCGGTCCGGAACTCGCCGAGCGGGCGGCCCTGGACGCGGTCGCCGCGGCCCGCGCGGGCGCCTTCCTGGAATGAAGAACCGACACGTCGGGGGGAGCAGGTCCGCGTTCGCCTCATCGCCATCTCCGACCCGGACCGGCCGGTCACCCGGCCGTCAAGACCCGCTACCGACGCAGCACCGTAGTCGCGGAGGCAGACGCCGAGGGCCCGGACGCAGCCGTACCGTATGGACCATCCGGCCCGGAACGGAACCTGACGCACGACAACGCCCTGGACTCGCGATTACCGCGACCAGGGCGTTCAGTCGTGCTCGACACGGGTGGAGCCGAGGGGACTCGAACCCCTGACCCCCACACTGCCAGTGTGGTGCGCTACCAGCTGCGCCACGGCCCCCTGCCGCACCCGGAAGCTTCCCGGGCACTCGCGAAATAATACACACGCCCGCCGGACCGGTCACGCGGGGAGGGGGGTGGCGCCGCCCGGGCCGGGCACCCGCCACGGGGTCAGTTCAGCGCCACGTCCGGCGGGAAGTGGGCGACCGCGGCCAGCATGCCGCCCTGCCGGCGCAGCACCATCGGCCAGAGATCGTCCGGCCGGTCGACGAACGCGTCGCCCGGCAGCGCGTCGAAGACGAACCAGGACCCGGCGGCGATCTCGTCCTCGACCTGTCCCGGTGACCAGCCCGAGTAGCCGGCGAAGACCCGGATGCCGGTGATGCTGTCCCGCAGCCGGTCCGGATCGACCGACAGGTCGACGGTGCCGACCGAGCCGGAGACCGGGTGGAAGCCCTTCACCCGGCGGCCCGGTGTCTTCATCCGGGCGAGGCAGATCGCCGACTCGGGCTGCACCGGGCCGCCCTCGAACAGCACCGCCGGGTCCCGGGCCAGGCCGCCCCAGTCGCCGAGCACGTCGGCCACCGGGACCTCGGTGGCACGGTTGAGCACCACCCCGAGCGCACCGCTGGCCTCGTGGGCGACCAGCAACACCACCGTACGGTCGAAGTTGGGGTCTTTCAGGGCCGGGGTCGCGACCAGCAACTGTCCGGTCATCGACTCCATCGAGCGCCCCCCGATCGCCTGCCCCTCTCCGTGTACCGACATGCCGCTACCCGTCCGCCGATGCGCGGAACCCGTGGCCGGACGCGCCGAACCGGGACCTCCCCGGTCCGGTCGGGTCACCCCGGTCGATCGTCGCCGTGCGCGCAGTCAACGCCATGCACCGCACGATAGCCTGCGGGCCAGTGCCTGGATAAGGTCTGAGGGCCAGTGCGAACCCGACGTCGCGGGACGGCCCGCTCAGCACTCATGGAAAGGTGGCCCGGTGCAGCCACAAGCGGACCTCGCCATCATCGGCGGCTCGGGACTCTACGCCTTAATGGACGGTCTCACCGGGCACAAAATCGACACCCCGTACGGCGAGCCGTCCGACCAGATCATGATCACCGAACTGGGCGGGCGGCGGGTGGCGTTCCTGCCCCGGCACGGCCGGGACCACCGGCACCCGCCGCACCTGATCCCGTACCGGGCGAACCTGTGGGCGCTGCGGTCGATCGGGGTCCGGCAGATCCTCGCCCCGTGTGCCGTCGGCGGGCTGCGTCCGGAGCACGGCCCCGGCTCGTTCGTGGTGCCGGACCAACTGGTCGACCGCACCAGCGGCCGGACGCAGACCTTCTACGACCGGGGTGCGGTGCACGTGCCGTTCGCCGACCCGTACTGTCCGGCCGGGCGCGACACGGTGCTGCGGACGGCGCGGAAGCAGGGCATCGCCGCGCACGACGGCGGGACGATGGTGGTCGTCGAGGGCCCCCGCTTCTCCACCCGGGCCGAATCCCGCTGGTACGCCGACCTCGGCGGGACGGTGATCAACATGACCGGCCACCCGGAGGCGGTGCTGGCCCGCGAGCTCGCCCTCTGTTACACGGCGGTGGCCCTGGTGACCGACTACGACGCGGGCGTCGAGACGGGCCACGGGGTGGTGCAGGAGGACGTCTTCCGGGTCTTCGCGGAGAACATCGCGACCCTGCGGGACCTGCTGCTGCGCACCGTGGCGGCGTTGCCGCAGGAGCGGTCCTGCGCCTGTCCGCGGAGCCTGGACGGCATCGTCCTGCCGATCGACCTGCCCTGACGCCGCCGGCCGGCCGGCTCGACGGACCGGTCGGCCCCGGTAGCGCACCACCCTACCGGGCAATTTGTCCAGTATGCGGGTTTTGACGCCCCCGCGACGGATAGATTCCCCCTGACGGGACAGGTGCGAGGCGACCGGGGAGGCTCGGCATGGCCACGGTTCGCGACGTCACCCTGGATCTGCTCCGCGAGCTGGGCATGACCACCGTGTTCGGCAATCCCGGCTCGACGGAGGAGCCGTTCCTGAGCGGGTTTCCCGACGATTTCACCTACGTGCACGCGCTGCAGGAGGCCTCCGCGGTGGCGATGGCCGACGGCTACGCCCAGGCCACCGGCCGGCCGGCCCATGTGAACCTGCACACCGCGCCCGGCGTGGGCAACGGGATGGGCAACCTGGTTACCGCGTGGCACAACCGGACGCCGCTGGTCGTCACCGCCGGCCAGCAGACCCGCGCCATGCTGCTGCTCGAACCCCGGCTCACCAACCGGCAGCCGACCGAACTGGCCCGGCCGTACGTGAAATGGAGCTACGAACCGGTCCGGGCGCGGGACGTCCCGGCGGCGCTGATGCGCGGGTACGCGAGCGCGGTGCAGCCGCCGGCCGGCCCGGTGCTGCTCTCGGTGCCGCTGGACGACTGGCAGCAGCCGGCCGATCCACCCCCGGCGGTACGCGTGGTCAGTCACCGGGTCGCGCCCGAGCCGGACCGGCTGCGCCAGTTCGCCGACGTGCTGGCCGGCAGCCGCAACCCCGTACTGGTGGTCGGTGCGGCGGTGGACCGCGCCGGCGGGTGGCCGGCGGCTGTGGCCCTGGCCGAGCGGCTGCGGGCGCCGGTCTGGTCGGCGCCCTCCCCCGAGCGGGCCGGCTTCCCGGGCGACCACCCGCAGTTCCAGGGGACGCTGCCGTTCGCCGCCGGGCCGCTGGCCGAGCGGCTGGCCGGGCACGACACCGTGCTGGTCGTCGGCGCGCCGGTGTTCCGGTACTACCCGCACGTCGCCGGCCCGCACCTGCCGGCCGGCAGCCGGCTGCTGCACGTCACCGACGATCCGGAGGAGGCGGCGCAGGCGGCGGTGGGCGACAGCGTCCTCGGCGACCCCGCGCTCGCCTGCGCGGCCCTGGCCGAGCTGCTGCCCACCGCGGACCGACCGCTGCCGCCACCCGTGCCCGCGCCGCCGGTGCCGGATGCCGGGGTGCCGCTGTCACCGAAGGCGCTGTTCGCCGCCCTGGCCCGGGAGTGGCCGCCGGACGGCGTACTGGTCGCGGAGACGCCGTCCAATGTCGGCCTGCTGCGTCGGTACCTGCCGGCCCGCCGGCCGGCGTCGTTCTTCACCGGGGCCAGCGGCGGCCTCGGCTTCGGCCTGCCGGCCGCCGTCGGGATCGCCCTCGGCGAGCGGCACACCGGCCGCTGCCGGCCGGTGCTGGCGGTCATCGGGGACGGCTCGTTCCACTACAGCGTGCAGGCCCTCTGGACGGCGGCGCGGCACCGGCTGCCGGTGGTGTTCGTGGTGCCGATGAACGGGCAGTACGCGATCCTCAAGGCGTTCGCCCGGCACGAAGGGACGCCCGGGGTGCCCGGTCTGGACCTGCCCGGGCTGGACATCCTGGCCATCGCCCAGGGGTACGGCTGCGCCGCCGCCGTCGCCGACTCGACCGACGCGGTGACCGAGGCGGTCCGTACCGGCCTGGCGCGGACCTCCGGGCCGACGGTGCTAGCGGTGCCGATCACCCCGGAGGCGCCGGACATCCTGTGACCAACCCGACCGACCCAACCCGACCGACCCGACCCGGTCAGGTCAGGTCAGGTCTCGCCGCCCAGGTCGAGTTCGTACGCATGGTGGATCAGGTCCGCGCCGCGTTGCCGGTGCCGGGCCAGCGCCCGCAGCAGGTCGACCGACCGGTTCCGCAGCTCGTCGACCCCGGTTTCGGGCAGTTCCGTACGGCGGCGGAGCGCGCCGATGGTCGCCGCCACGGCACCGTGCTCGCGGACCAGCGCCCGGGTCGAGTGGGCCAGCCACGGTGCGCGGTCGAGCAACTCGGCGTAGAGGCCGTCGGCCCCCTCGGTGGCGCGTACGTGCTCGGCGAAGCTGCCCTGCAGGGTGCACAGCCGGACGGCCAGCCCGTGCCGCCACGCCGGGTCGCCGGCCGGCGCCGCGAGGGTCTGCTCGATCCCCCGGATGGCCGGCAGCAGGCCGGCCCGGAGGCGGCGGGAGGCCGGGAGCGACCGGTCGTCCGCAGCGGTGGGGATCGTGGCCGGTTGTCGTGCAGCGCCTGTCACCATGGCACACCTCCGGGGTTCGCGCCTGTCGCCCTGTGCCGATCGTGGGCCGGGCCCGGCCCGGGGTCCAGACCCGCGGGCCAGCTCATCTGGCTCATTGGCCACGCCAGCCGCATCAGTAACAAACCGGACAGCGATTCGGAACCGCGAGCCGGTCGGCGGGAGCGACACGGGTCGGCGGGTGGGACCGGGGAAACCGTCGCGGGCCGGATCGAGAAAACGGCGAAGCGCCCCGGTCGGTGGACCGGGGCGCTTCGCGAACGGCACTCCGTCAACGTGATGGGCGACGACCGCGGGGCTCGTCACTACCGACCGTCTCGGCCTGCGCACGCTCGTGCCGATGTGCGGCTGGGTCTCTTCTTTCGGCCAATCGTCTGGTCTTCGATTCAGCGGTTCTTGCCGTCGATACCCGCGTCTGCAGCAAGGCTCTGCAAGCCTCCCACTCCGACTCGACAATCGAGTACATGGCTGAGTCTCGCAACAGCCCTTCTTCCCCCGGCGCCCAAGACCGCGACCAGCTCCGCAAGACACCCTCGAATCGGGCACCCGTGCGCTCGATCGCATTGCGGGAGATCTCATTACGCGCGTCAGTCTTGAGGTCGACGCGGGCCACCGCCCACGCCTCGAACGCGTTGGTGAAAAGCAGTAGCTTCGCTTCCGCGTTCAGCCCGGTGCCCTGTGCCGATGCCGCCAGCCAGGTGAAGCCCACCTCGACTGCGTAGAGCGCATCGCGGCCAGGCCAACACCGGGGGTCCCAGTAAGCAGTCGCGCCGACTGCACGTCCACTCGCCTTCGCCACCTGCGCATAGGGCAACAGCGTCCCGGCAGCCGCCCGGGTCAGCTGCGCGTCGATGTAGGCACCCACCTCGGCTGCCGCTGGAACCCAGGTGAACCGGTACGAACTCCGGTCCTCTTCTGCTGCCGCAGACAGGTCCGCGGCGTGCCGATGATCCAGCGGCTCCAGTCGGACGAGGTCGCCTTCGAGGACAGGAGCGGTCAGAGAATTCGGGAATGGCATAGCCCTCCGTTCGCGGCTTGCTCGGTGCACCATGCAACGGGCCGGGTCATCACCCGGGGCACCCCACCCACGAGACGGAGGGTTGCCGGCCAGCAAGCCGGGGCTTCGCACTGGCACTCATGACCTGGAATGACCTTACCAAGCGACCGGACGGACCGCGATCCCGCTCAGCCGAGGGAACCCCAGAAACACCCGTACGGCAGCATCCCGGAAGACGCTACCGTACGGTCTGTATGTAACAGGCCCCAGAAAGTCCGAAGACGCTCCGTATGCCTGATTTGTGGAGGTGCCGGGAATCGAACCCGGGTCCTTCGCCGCCTTGTCAGGGCTTCTCCGAGCGCAGCTCGCTGTGCCTCTACTCGGCCCCTCCGATCACGCGAGCGAGTCGGTGTGACGGGCCCAGTCGCTGATTGATCTCGCCGCACGGACCCCGCGACCGGGTCCGATTGGCCAGCCCTCTAGCTGATGCCGGCTAACTGGGTCGAAGGCACTCCCAGGCCGACAGACTTGCTACTCGCCTCAGGCGGCGAGAGCGAAGTCAGCGCGATTGTTCTTGGCGCTTATTGGTTTCCGACGACCGATTTTCGAGACGACGTCGGCTTCCTCGGCTCGCTTCCCCTGCCGCAACGCACAAAGTCGAAACCAGTCACCCCCTGGACACGGCCGCCGGTGCGGCGACCACCCCAAGCCTAACGCCTCGGCCGGCAGACTTCATCCCGGATATCCCGTCGCCCGCGAACGGGACGAACGTGACGATCGTCTCGGCCGGGCCGATCGGAGCGAACCGGTTACTCCATGCCCTTGCCGCGCCGGCCGGCCGCCCGGCGGATCTCCTTGTCCGCGTCCCGCTTGGCGAGGTCCTGCCGCTTGTCGTACGACTTCTTGCCGCGGGCCAGGCCGAGCTCGACCTTGGCCCAACCGTCGTTGAAGTAGACCGACAGCGGCACCAGGGTCAGGCCGCTCTCCTTGAGCTTGCCGAGCAGCCGGTCGATTTCCAGCCGGTTGAGCAGCAGCTTGCGGGTACGTCGGGGCTCGTGGTTGGTCCAGGTGCCCTGGACGTACTCCGGGATGTGCATCCCGTGCAGGAACAGCTCACCGCCGCGTTCCTGGGCGAACGCGTCGACCAGCGAGGCCCGGCCGGCGCGCAGCGACTTGACCTCGGTGCCGGTGAGCGCCATGCCGGCCTCGTAGGTGTCGAGGATGGCGTAGTCGTGGCGCGCCTTGCGGTTGGAGGCGACGACCTTACGCCCCTTCTCCCGTGGCATCCGGCGCCACACCCCTCTCCTGCGTCGTGGAACAGCCGGGCAATGCTACCCCGAACGGCCCGAAACGGCGGTCGCCGCCCGCCGGGAGACCCGGTGAGCGGCGACCGAACGCGGCGTACGGTAGCTAGACGCGCAGGTAGAAGCGCAGGGTGACCCAGGCGGTGATGGCGCTGACCAGCGCGCCGACCCCGGCCATGAACGGGAACATCAGCAGGACGCTGCTCCAGCTGATCGGGGTCAGCAGGTCGGTGAGGTCCCGCAACGAGCCGTCCAGCAGGAAGATCTTGCCGAGCGCCAGCGCGCCGAAGCCGAGGATCGAGCCGATCAGGCCGGCGACCACCGCCTCCAGCACGAACGGTGCCTGGATGAACCAGTTCGAGGCGCCCACCAGCTTCATCACCGCGACCTCGCGGCGCTTGCTGTAGGCGGCGACCTGGATGGTGTTGGCGACCAGCAGCAGGGCGGCGATGGCCATCACCGAGGCGGCGATCAGGGCCATCCGCTGTACCGCACCGAGGATGTTGAAGATCTTCTCCAGCAGTTGGCGCTGGTCGACGATCTCGTCGATGCCCTCGGTGTTCTTGTACTTGTCCTTGATCTGCTGGTACTCCTCCGGGTTCTTCAGCTTGACCCGGTACGACTCCGGCAGGGTGTCCGGCTTGATCGCGTTGACCAGGTCCGGGGCGTCCCGCCACATCTCCTTGAAGTTCTTGTACGCGTCATCCTTGGACTCGTAGATGACCTTGCTGACCAGCGGGTCGCTCTTCAGGGCCGCGTCCAGGCTGGTGCGCTGCGCGTCGGTGACCTCCTTGCTCAGGAAGATCGCCACCTGGACGTCCTGGTAGTACCGGGTCTTCATGTTGTCGACCTGGATGAACAACAGACCGCTCGCGCCGAGCATGGTCAGCGACACGGCCATGGTGATGATCATGGCAATGGTCATCGTCACATTGCGCCAGAGCCCGACCAGCACTTCGGACAGGACGTACTTCACGCGCATCGGGGGTTCCCTTCGGATCTCCGCAGAGAGTCGATCGTGGTCAGGTCAGGTGTCGATGGCCGGCGATCCGGCCGAGCCGCCGGCTCAGCCGTAGACACCACGGGCCTGGTCGCGCACGATCCGACCACTCTCGATCTCGATGACGCGGCGGCGCATCTGGTTGACGATGTTGGAGTCGTGGGTGACCATCACGACGGTGGTGCCGGTCCGGTTGATCCGGTCCAGCAGACGCATGATCTCGATCGAGGTGTCCGGGTCCAGGTTTCCGGTGGGCTCGTCGGCCAGCAGGATGAGCGGCCGGTTGACGAACGCCCGGGCGACCGCCACCCGCTGCTGCTCACCGCCGGACAGCTCGTGCGGGTACCGGTGCTCCTTGCCGCCGAGGCCGACCAGCTCGAGCACCTCCGGAACGACCCGGCGGGCCACCGCCTTGGTCTTGCCGATCACCTCGAGGGCGAACGCGACGTTCTCGTACGCGGTGCGGTTGGGCAGCAGACGGAAATCCTGGAAGACGCAGCCGATCGAGCGCCGGAAGTGGGGGATCTTCCACGACCGCATCGACGTGACGTCCCGGCTGTTGACGACGACCCGTCCCTTGCTCGGGTGGACCTCGTGCAGCAACAGCTTGATGATCGTGGACTTGCCGGAGCCGGAAGGACCGATGAAGAAGACGAACTCGCCCTTCTCGATCGACACCGACACGTCGTCCAGCGATGGCCGGGACGCCTTCGGGTACGTCTTCGTCACTTGCTCAAGCTGAATCACGGGTCGAGAGTCTACGCGGTGTGATGGAACTGCCAAGTCCGACGGTCCGCCCCCCGACCGATGTTGTCAGCTAAGCGAAAATTGTCATGGCTGCCGGCCGCGCCGCGCCACCGTGCGGCCCCGGACGCTCACTGAGCGTCAACCGCCAGCTGGCTCTGCTTGCGCCACCGGATGCCCGCCTCGATGAAGCTGTCCAGCTCACCGTCGAAGACCGCGCTCGGATTGCCGGTCTCCTGCTCGGTTCGCAGATCCTTCACCATCTGATACGGGTGCAGCACGTACGACCGCATCTGGTCGCCCCACGAGCCGGCGGCGTCGGTCTTCAGGCCGGCCATCTTGGCCTGCTCCTCCTGCCGCTTGCGCTCCAGCAGCCGGGCCTGCAGCACCCGCAGCGCGGACGCCTTGTTCTGCAGTTGGGACTTCTCGTTCTGGCAGGTGACCACGATGCCGGTCGGGACGTGCGTGATCCGGACCGCCGAGTCGGTGGTGTTCACGCTCTGCCCACCCGGCCCGGACGAGCGGTAGACGTCGACCCGCATCTCGTTCTCGGGGATGTCGATGTGGTCGGTCTGCTCGACGACGGGCAGCACCTCGACCCCGGCGAAGCTGGTCTGCCGCCGGCCCTGGTTGTCGAACGGGCTGATCCGGACCAGCCGGTGCGTGCCGGACTCGACACTGAGCGTGCCGTAGGCGTACGGGACCTTGACCGTGAAGGTGGCCGACTTGAGCCCGGCCTCCTCGGCGTACGAGGTCTCGTAGACCTCGGTGGGGTAGCCGTGCCGTTCGGCCCAGCGCAGGTACATCCGCAGCAGCATCTCGGCGAAGTCGGCGGCGTCCACCCCGCCGGCGCCGGCCCGGATCGCCACCAGCGCCTCCCGGGAGTCGTACTCCCCGGACAGCAGGGTGCGGACCTCCATCTCCTGGATGGCCTTGGTCAGCGCACCGAGCTCGGTCTCCACCTCGTGCAGCACGCCCGAGTCGTCCTCCGCCTCGGCCAGCTCCAGCAGCACCCGGCCGTCGTCGAGCCGGCGACGCAGGTCCTCCAGCTTGGTGATCTCGCCGCCCACGTACGACAGCCGGGAGGTCACGTCCTGGGCCCGGGCCTGGTCGTCCCACAGGTCCGGTGCGGAGGCCTCCTCCTCCAGCCTGGCCTTGTCCCGGCGCAGGCGGTCGACATCGAGGACTGCCTCGATGTTGCGCAGCGTGGCGTCGAGGTCTTTGAGCTGGTCGGCGTATTCGGCAGCGGTCACAACAGGCAAGAATACGTCGCCCCCGGCGGAACCCGACCACCTGCCACCGAACGGGCGCCGGCGGGTGGTCCCGGCACGGGCGGACGGGTCGGCGGAGGGGCCGTCCGCCCGTGCGTCCCCGGCACGTCGGCGCCGGGCGGGTCAGGCGCTCGGAGCGTTCTTGAGCCAGGTCAGCGCCGCCTTGTGGTACGCCACCGCGAACTCCAGGGCCGCCGCGCCGTACGTGTCACCGGTCTTCTTGGCCTCCTTGGCCTGGTCACGGGCCAGGGCCAGGGACTCGGTGTGGTAGTCGTTCGCCCCGGCGTAGAGGTTGCGCAACTGGGTCGCCGAGTGCTGGGGCCCGAAGGCGACCCGCAGGGCGGTCGGGTTCCGGATGGTGTCCCGCCCGGGGGTCTCGGCCAACCAGCGGGAGAATGTCCGTTTTCCGGCCGCGGTGATCGCGTACGGCTGGCTGGACCGCGGTCCGGGCTTGCCGAGCCGGACCAGACCCTGGTCGGCCAGCACCGGCAATTCGCGGTAGACCTGGCTGCGGGTCATCGACCAGTACGGTGCGAGTCGTCGTTCGGCGGCGGCCATCAGCTGGCCGCCGGTCATCGGTCCCTCGTGGAGCAGGCCGAGCAGAGCGGCCGCTGTGGGGTTGATTCCTGTATCCGCCATGCCCTCTACGCTGCCACTTTGCGGACCCGGCGTCCAGAAAATGGCTGATCTGCGGCAAATCGTCATCCACTGTGCACTGTCCGTCACGGACAGTCCATTGAGGAATTTCGATGCTTGTGCGGATGGGGCGGGTGAGGAGATCCGGCCGTAGCGGGCACGGGGGTGGCAGAAGCATGGTATTGCACAAAACGCCCAGGCGGCCCTAAACGGCGACAATAAGCCCCGGAAAGTGGGCCCGGTCCGGTCGACACGCCGGTCGCCCGGAGGCGGCGCCGCGTTGACCCGCCGGCACCGGTGCGGCAGATTGACCGATCGTGGCATCCCCCCTGGTCCGCTGGCTCGCCGGGCGTACCGCCGACGAACTCGCGGCGATCCTGGCCCGCCGGGCCGACGCGCTCGGCCCGACGGAACCGGACGACCTCGCCGATCTCGCCACCCGGTTGCAGTCGCGCGCCTCGGTGACCGCCGCGCTGAGCGCCCTGCCCCGCCCGGCGCTTCAGCTGATCGAGGCGGTGCAGGCGTCCGGCGGTCCGACCACGTCGGTGGAACGTCTCGCCGCCCTGCTCGGCCGGTCGTCCGACGACCCGGAACTCGGCGCCACCCTGGCGGTGCTCGCCGGTCGGGCGCTGGTCTGGCCGGACGGCGTCGAGCTGCGGATGGCCGCTCCACTCTGGTCGGCCTTCCCGCGTCCGCTCGGGCTGGGCGCCCGGGCCGAGCGGCTGCTCGCCGGGCTGCCCGCCGACCAACTGCGGGCCGTCGCCCGGGCGCTGACGCTGCCCCCGGCCCGCGGCCGGCGGGACCTGCTGACCGGCGTCTGCGCCGCCCTGGCCGACGGCGACCGGGTCCGCGAGCTGGTTTCGGCCGCCCCGCCGGCGGCCCGCACGCTGCTCACCGAACTCGCCCACGGCGAGCCGCTGGTCGCCGTACCACCGGGCCACCGCGACCGGCCCGCCGACGACGCCGTCGGCTGGGCCACCCGGCGCGGCCTGCTGATCTGGGACGGGTGGCGGCACGCCCAGCTGCCGGCCGAGGTGGGCGTCGCCCTGCGCGGACCGGACTGGCGGGCACCGTTCGACCCGGAGCCGCCGGGTTGGACGCTTACCGACGTACCGGTCGAGGCCGTGCGGCGGGAGGCCGCGGCCGCCGCGACGGCCGCCCTCGACCAGGCCGCCGCGCTGCTCGGCCTGGTCGACGCGGCGCCGGCCACCACGCTCAAGACCGGCGGCGTCGGCACCCGGGAGCTGCGCCGGTTGGCCCGGGCCGCCGGCTGCGACGAGCCCCGGGTACGGCTGTGGCTGGAGCTGGCGTACGCGGCCGGCCTGGTCGGCTTCGCCGACGGCCAGTTGCGCCCCACCGACCGGTACGACGAGTGGCGTGCCGCCGAGCCGGCCGACCGGCTGTCGACGCTGCTGCGGGTCTGGCCCCGGCTGCCGGCGGCGCCGCTGGCCGACGTCCGACCGGACGGTACGCCGGCCGGCGCGGCACTGTCCCGGGACGGCACCGGGTTGACCGTCGGCGACCTGCGGACCGCGCTGCTGCGCACCATCGGCGACCTGCCCGCCGGGCGGGGCGCCGGTGACGACGGCGAACTCGCCGCGGCGCTGTCCTGGCAACTGCCGCTGCTGGGCGGGTCCGAGCCGGACACCCGGCTCGCGGTGCTGGCCGGTCTCGCCCGGGAGGCCCGGGCGCTCGGCGTGGTCGCGCACGGCGCGCTGTCCACCCTGGGCCGCGCCCTGTTGGCCGACCCCGGATCGTTACCCGCCACCGCCGCGGCGCTGCTGCCCCGCCCGCTGGCCGGGGCGCTGTTCCAGAACGACCTGACCGCGGTCGTGCCGGGCGTCCCCGCGGCGGCGCTCGCCGACCTGCTCGACGCCGCCGCGGTACGCGAGTCCCGGGGCGGCGCCACCGGTTGGCGGTTCACCGCGTCCTCGGTCCGCGCCGCGCTGGACGCCGGCCATGATCCGGCCGGCCTGACCGCCGCCCTGCGCGCCGTGGTGACCGGTGACGCGTTGCCGCAGCCGCTGGAGTACCTGATCCGTGACGTCGGCCGGCAGCACGGTCGGGTACGGGTCCGGGCGGTCGGCTGCGTGCTGCGGGTCGACGATCCGGCGCTCGGCGCCGAACTGCTGCGGGCACGGTCGTTGGGTCCGCTGAAGCTGACCGAGCTGGCCCCGACCGTACTGGCCAGCGGCCGACCGGTCGCCGAGACGCTGCGGGTGCTGCGGGACGCCGGTTACCCGCCGGTGGGCGAGGACGCCGCGGGCCGGCCACGGATCGAACGGCCGCCCCGCCTGCGGGCACCGGTGCCACGCCGACCGGCCGCTCCGCACCGCCCGGCGCAACCCGCGTCACCGGCCGGGGCGGCGGGCGCTGCCGGCGCGGCCGGCACGGCCGGGCTCGTGGAGCTGGCGGGTCGGTTGCTGGCCGGGTCCGCGGGTCCGGCCGGGCCGCCACGGACCGGGCCGACGGCGTCCGCCGGACGGCCGCGGACCGGGCCGACGGAACTGACGGGTCGGTCGCGGACCCGGCCGGCGGAGCCGGTGGCCGGCGAGGCCGAGGCGCTGGCCACCGTCATCCGGCTGCCGGTGGGTGCCGCCGCCGACCCGGACGATCCACTGCCGGTGGTGCACCGGCACGCCCGGCAGCTGCAGCCGGACGAGCGGCGCCGGCTGGCGACGGCGATCGACCGGGGCGATCCGATCAAGATCAGCTACCGGGACTCCGCCGGGGACTACACCGTCCGGATCGTCGAGCCGGTCTGCCTGGACGGACGCCTGCTGGTCGCCTGGTGTCACCTGCGCGCCGACGAACGCAACTTCGCCCTCGACCGGATCGAGTCGGTCGCCCCGGCGTAGCCGGTGGGTGGGTGGCCCGGTGGGCGGGTGGGTGCGCGGGTGGGCCGGTCGAGCACGGAGAGTGCCGCCCGCCGAGGACAGGTCACTTTCGGCGCCACATCGAATTCGTAGTAGCTACTACTTTCTCGATGTGGCGCCGAAATCGGGACCGGCTTCGGCGCGCCCGCTGCCGCCCGCGCGGCGGGCGGCTGGCGGCGTCAGCCCATGTGCGGGTAGCGGTGGTCGGTGACCGGGACGAAGGTCTCCTTGATGGTCCGCGGGGACATCCAACGGACCAGGTTCAGCGGCGAGCCGGCCTTGTCGTTGGTGCCGCTGGCCCGGGCGCCACCGAACGGCTGCTGCCCCACCACGGCGCCGGTCGGCTTGTCGTTGATGTAGAAGTTGCCGGCCGCGTACCGCAGCTTGTCGCCGGCCCAGGCGATCACGCGCCGGTCGGTGGCGAAGATCGAGCCGGTCAGCGCGTACGGTGCGACCGATTCCGCCTGCGCGACGACCGCCTCGAACCGGGCGTCGTCGTAGACGTGCACGCCCAGGATCGGGCCGAAGTACTCGGTGGTGAACGACTCGTGTGCCGGGTCGGTGCACTCGAACAGCGTCGGCCGGACGAAGTACCCCTCGGAGTCGTCGGCCGTGCCGCCGGCCAGGATCCGGCAGGTGTCGTCGGACTTGATCATGTCGAGGGCGGCGGTGTGCCGGGCGAACGCCTTGGCGTCGATCACCGCGCCACCGAAGTTGGCGAAGTCGGTCACGTCGCCGTACCGCAGCGAGTCGACGGTGGCGGCCATCCGGTCGGCCAGGCCGCCCGCCCAGATCGACCGCGGGACGTACGCCCGGGACGCGGCCGAGCACTTCTGGCCCTGGTACTCGTAGGCACCGCGGACCAGCGCGGTGTGCAGGGCGTCGACGTCCGCGCTGGAGTGCGCGATGACGAAGTCCTTGCCACCGGTCTCGCCGACCAGCCGGGGGTAGCCGCGGTAGCGGTCGATGTTCTCCCCGACCGTGCGCCAGAGCTGCTGGAAGACCTTCGTCGAGCCGGTGAAGTGGATACCGGCCAGGTCCGGGTCGGCGAGCACGACCTCGGAGATCTCCGGGCCGTGCCCGGTGACCAGGTTGATCACGCCGGGCGGCAGGCCGGCCGCCTCGAACAGCCGCATGGTGAAGTGGGCGGCGAACTGCTGCGTCGGCGCCGGCTTCCAGACCACGGTGTTGCCGACCAGGGCGGGCGCGCTGGGCAGGTTGCCGGCGATCGCGGTGAAGTTGAACGGGGTGACCGCGTAGACGAAGCCCTCCAGCGGCCGGTGGTCGAACCGGTTCCACACCCCGGCCGACGAGATCGGCTGCTCGGCCAGCAGTTGCCGGGCGAACGACACGTTGAACCGCAGGAAGTCGATCAACTCGCAGGCGGAGTCGATCTCGGCCTGGACCGCCGTCTTGGACTGGCCGAGCATGGTGGCGGCGTTGAGCGTGTCCCGCCACGGTCCGGACAGCAGGTCCGCCGCGCGGAGGAACACCGCGGCGCGGTCGTCAAAGGACAAATCACGCCACATCGGGGCGGCTTCCTTCGCAGCCGTCACCGCTGCCGCCGCGTCGGCGTTGGTCGCGTTGTGGGTGACCCCCAGCACATGCCGGTGCCGGTGCGGCTGCACGACCTCGATCGCCGCACCCGCGGCCATCCGCTGCTCGCCGCCGACGGTCATCGGCAGGTCGATCCGCTCGGCGGCCAGCTCACCGAGCCGCCGCTGCAGGCTGTCCCGCTCGGCGCTGCCCGGGGCGTAGTCACGCACCGGCTCGTTTCGCGGCTCGGGTACGGAGAACACGGCGTCCATCAGAAGCTCCTGAGCGATCTCGGCAACAGTGGCGAAATCGGACCCACGGGCCATGGCCTGTCGCCATGCGCCTCGGGCCGCTGCCCCGGGGTGACCGGAGCCGCGACGGCGGGACCTGCGCCAATCCTCCCACGCCCGACCGCCCCCGCCGACCCCGCGTACCCTGAAGGGCCGGCGGCGGGCCACGAGCGCCGCGCCCCTGTCTCCGCCGCCCCACCGGTGCGGCCCGGGCATCCGCTGAAGGGGAAAAGATGACCAAGAGATCCGGCACCACCGCGGACCCGCCGGCCGAGCCCGTCGGCGGCGCGACCCGCGCGACCCGGCCGGTTCCCGCGCCCGGCGCCGCCCTGCTGGCCGTGCTGGCCCTGATCTGGCTGGCCACCATGCTGTGGTCGGCCCGGACGGCGATCTTCTCGAACGCCGGGACGTTGTCGATCACCATGTCCGCGTACGCGCTGCCGGCGCTGGTCGGGCCGAGCCTGGTCGCCGGGGTCGCGGCGAGCCTGCTCACCGCGAACCTGCTGGCCCGGCGCGGGATCGGCCGACCGACCCCGCGGTTCGCCGCGGCGATCGGGGTCGGACTGGTCACCGGCGTGCTGGCCGCCCTCGTGGTCAAACTCACCTACGGCGGCGGCGCGGCCGTCACCATCCTCGCCGGCACCATCGCCGCCGCGGTGATCATCGGCTCGGCGCTCGGGGTGCTCCGGCCCTCGGTGGTCGGCGCCGCCCTGCTCGCCTCGCTGGCCGTCTCCGCCGTCACCTTCACGCTGGCCTACTTCAAGACCGACCTCACCACCCTGTACGGCTCCGGCGACACCATCGAGTCGCAGGCCGGCGCGCTGCGCTGGTTCTCCTGGACCGCCTCGCTGGCCAGCGGGCTGGTCGCCGGCCTGCTGGCCTTCGGTTACCTGCGCCGCACCGGGCGCCGGGCCGAACTCGTCGACCCGGACCGGCCGCCGCTGCGGTGGCCCGCCTACCTGGCCGCCGGCGCCGGCGCCGGGTTGCTGCTGCTCGTGGCCGAGGTGCTGATCCGCACCGCCGGATCGCGGGTGCTGGCGCTGGCCGGCTCGATCAGCGCCGCCGACCGGGACGCCCAGGGGCTGCTCGGCGGCTCCCGGGTCAACCACGCGCTGGTGGTGCTCTTCGTCGGCGCGCTCACCGCGCTCATCGCCTTCGGTCGCACCCTGGGACCCGCCGCCGAGGACGCCGGGCCGGACGACGAGGCGATCGAGCCGGGCAAGCCCGCCGAGAGCAGCGAGCCGGTCACCCGCTGACCGACCGCGTGGGCACCGGACCTAGCCCACCAGCGTGTCCAACTCGGACACGTCGTACCACTCCAGTTCGTGGTCCTCGGCGCCGTCGACGGTGAACTGGGCGTCCGGATCGCCGGCCAGGGCCTCGCCGATCACGGCTGCGGCGGCCTCGACGTCCGCCGCCGCGTCCGCGCCGTCGACGTGGACCGCGGCCACCGCGGCGAGCGGGATCGGCCCGGTCAGCCGCACCAGGCTGGAACCGAGTTCGAGGTCGCCACCGGGCACGCTGCCGGGCGGCAGGTCGGCCGAGACGACCACCCGCCGGCGGGGCGCCCCGGCATCGTCCCGCAGCAGGCGCAGGGCGTCCTGGGCCGCCCGGGTGAAGGCCACGTACTCCAGTTCCTCCTCGTCGCCCTCGGCGTACCACTCCCGCAACGCGGGGGTCACCGCGTGTGCGCCGGCCGCCGGCAGTGCGCCCTGCTTCCGCAGGTTCGCCAGCATCGGCACGGTGGCCGGGACGTACACCCGGACGAGTTGGTCCTTCACCGCTGTCTCCCACCTGAACCCGTACCCGCCGGCCTCGGACGACCGCGCGGCGCGCCGATCATGCCGTACGCCGCTCCTGTAGTACACCCGTTGGCGGCGTTCGGGAAGCCGACTCTCCCGGATACGCCCGGTTGCTCCTTTTCGGCCCCGAAGCCCGCGACGCCGCCGCCCCCGTGGTCGATGGCAAACTGAGGCAACGACCACTCACCGTCGGGAGTCTTCCTCGTGGAGTCCAGGTTCCTGCTGCTGTCCGACGTCGCAGCCGAGCTGAACGTCTCGGATTCGCAGGTCTACCACATGGTGCGCAGCGGGGAGCTTCCGGCGATCAAGATCGGCGGTCGGGGGCAGTGGCGGGTCGAACGCGCCCGGCTGGAGGAGTACATCCAGCGCAAGTACGCCGAGACCGCCGAGTGGGTGAAGGACAACCCCCTCGTCGACCGCGAGCCGGACTAGCCCGAACCCGCACCGGCCCGCCGCTCACCCAGCCTCACCCCCTCCGCCGCCCATCCCGCCCCGCCGCTCATCCCGCCCCGCCGCCCACGCGGCCGGCAGAAGCGGCAGGTTCAGGTCGCCCGTCGATCGTCGATTTCTGCCGCCCGGATGACATTGACGTGCGCCGTCATCTTTAACTTAAATATGTCGAACGAAGGCAAACGAAGGCAAACGCAAGATCGATTAATCGGAGCGCCCGATGCCCGCAGTCCGGACCAGGCCCGGAGTCCGTCCATCCATCCGACTGCGCGCCGTCCCGCCGCTGGATCCGCCGTTCGACGACGAATCGTCGGTGGCGACCTGGCCGCCGCCCTCGATCGACCAGCTCGCCTTCGACCTCTGGGCCCGTCGCCGCGGTGCGGGGGAGACGCCCCTCGCCGCCCACCCCACCGGCGCCGGCACACCCGCCGGCGGCCGAATCGAACCAGCCGGCACTCCGGCCGGTGCCGGTGCCGGGACGGCCGGGGCGGCCGGTGCCGGGACGGCCGGAGCGGTCGCCTCGCCGGGGACGAGACAGGCCGCCCACCTGGTCCTCGGCCGGTGCCTGGAGATCCTCAACGGCTACCGCCCGGTCGGACACCTGCGCGCGTTGTCCATCCCGGCCCACGCGCCCGGCCTGGTCGAGCGGATCGGCGCCGCCGTACGGCGGATCGGCAGTCCGGCTACGCCCCGGCCCGGACGCCCGACCGTGCCGTTCAGGCTCCGACGGGTACGCGTCTGCGAGCCCCGCCCCGGAGCGGCCGAGATCGCCGCCGTGCTCGGCCGGGGCGACCGGGCCTGGGCCATGACCCTGCGGTTGGAGCGGCGTCGGGGCAACTGGCTGCTCACCGATGCCGACCTGCTGATCGGCCGGGACACCTCGTGATGGTGCGGCGCCCGTGCACCCCGACACCGACCAGCCGGGTCAGCACCGGCCACTACCCGGCCGGGTCGGCACCGATCTGCCCGGGGCGCTCACCTGGAACGGCCGGTGGGCGTCCCGGGCCTCCACCCGGCCCGCACGTCAAAAGGCCGCGGGGCCGCCGTCGGCGCTCGGTGCGCTGACGACGACCCCGCGGCCGTTGTCGGATCAGGCTCCGCCGGACGGCGCGCCGTGGCAGCGCTTGTACTTGCGACCGGAGCCGCAGGGGCAGGGCGCGTTCCGGGACGGGCCGTTACCGCTCGCGGCCTGTCCGGCCGAGGCGGAGCGCCGGGCCGCGGCGGCGGCCGCGGCGGCACCCGGAGCCGGGTTCGTCCCGCCGGCGGGCCGGCCCACCCCGAGCGCCGGGGCCTGCGCCTCGGGCCGCTCGACGGCGACCCCGCCCGCGCCGGCCTCACCGTCGATGGTGGGCGCGGAGTACTGCAGACCCTGCGTACGCGGCGGACGGTTGAGCCCCTTGGCCTTGATCTCCACCGGCTGTTCGAGCAGTTTGACCTCCTGCTCGGGTGCGGGCTGCGGCTCCTCGACCTGGACCTCCAGGTTGTAGAGGAAGCCGACCGTCTCCTCCTTGATGCCGTCCATCATGGTGGCGAACATGTCGAAGCCCTCCCGCTGGTACTCCACCACCGGGTCGCGCTGGGCGTACGCCCGCAGGCTGATGCCCTCCTGCAGGTAGTCCATCTCGTACAGGTGCTCGCGCCACTTGCGGTCGATGACCTGCAGCAGCACCATCCGCTCCAGCTCACGGGTCGCCTCGCTGCCGAGTTCCTCCTCCCGGCGGGCGTACGCCTCGTGCGCGTCCTCCTTGAGCCGGGCCAGCAGGAAGTCGGCGTCGAGGCCGTTGCGCTCGCCGCCCACCTCCTCCTCGAGGTCCTCGATGGTCACGCCGATCGGGTAGAGCTGCTTGAGGCTGGCCCAGAGCTGTTCGAGGTCCCAGTCCTCCGGGTAGCCGTCGGAGGTGGCCCCGGTCACGTACGCGGTGATCACGTCGTCGATCATGTGGTCGACCTGGTCGTGCAGGTCCTCGCCGTCGAGCACGCGCTTGCGCTCGGCGTAGACCACCTGGCGCTGCTTGTTGAGCACCTCGTCGTACTTCAGGACGTTCTTTCGGATCTCGGCGTTCTGGCCCTCGATCTGGGCCTGCGCGCTCTTGATCTGGCGGGTGACCATCTTCGACTCGATGGGCACGTCCTCCGGGATGTTGAACCGCTCCATCACGGCCTCGACCGCGCCGGCCCGGAACCGGCGCATCAGCTCGTCCTGCAGCGACAGGTAGAACCGGGACTCGCCGGGGTCACCCTGCCGGCCGGCCCGACCGCGCAGCTGGTTGTCGATCCGGCGCGACTCGTGCCGCTCGGTGCCCAGCACGTAGAGACCGCCGGCGGCGGTGACCTCCTCGGCCTCGGCGTCGCAGGCCTGCTTCCACTGGGGCAGGACCTCCTCCATCGCCTTGGCGTAGTCGTCCGGGGTCTCGTCCGGGTCCAGGCCGCGCTGGCGCAGCTCGTTCGCGGCCAGGAACTCCGGGTTGCCGCCGAGCAGGATGTCGGTGCCCCGGCCGGCCATGTTGGTCGCCACGGTGACCCCGCCCTTGCGGCCGGCCTGCGCGATGATCTCCGCCTCCTTGGCGTGGAACTTCGCGTTCAGCACCGCGTGCGGGATGCCACGCCGCCGCAGCAACTGCGAGAGGATCTCGGAATTCTCCACCGAGACCGTGCCGACCAGCACCGGCTGGCCCAGCGCGTGCCGCTCGGCGATGTCCTCCACCACGGCGTTGAACTTGGCCTTCTCGGTCTTGTAGATGACGTCCGGCATGTCCATCCGGACCATCGGCCGGTGGGTGGGGATGGACACCACGCCGACCTTGTAGACCTTGTTGAACTCGCTGGCCTCGGTCTGCGCCGTACCGGTCATGCCGGAGAGCTTGTTGTAGAGGCGGAAGTAGTTCTGCAGGGTGATCGTGGCAAGAGTCTGGTTCTCCTGCTTGATCTCCACGCCCTCCTTGGCCTCGATGGCCTGGTGCATGCCCTCGTTGTACCGCCGGCCGTGCAGGATCCGGCCGGTGAACTCGTCTACGATGAGGACCTCGCCGTCGCTGACGATGTAGTCCTTGTCGCGCTTGTAGAGCTCCTTGGCCTTGATCGCGTTGTTCAGGTAGCCGACCAGCGGGGTGTTCACCGACTCGTACAGGTTGTCGATGCCCAACCGGTCCTCGACCTTGGCGACGCCGCGCTCGGTGACCGCGATGGTGCGCTTGGAGTAGTCGACCTCGTAGTCGCCCTCGCCGTCCTTGCCCGACTGCAGCCGGGCCACCACTCCGGCGAACTCGGAGTACCACCGGGCCGAGTGTTCGGCCGGGCCGGAGATGATCAACGGCGTCCGGGCCTCGTCGATCAGGATCGAGTCGACCTCGTCGACCACGGCGAAGTTGTGCCCGCGCTGCACCAGTTCGTCCTTCGACCAGGACATGTTGTCCCGCAGGTAGTCGAAGCCGAACTCGTTGTTGGTGCCGTAGGTGATGTCGCACTCGTACGCGGCCCGGTGCTCGGCGGACGGCCGGTTGGGCAGCACCACCCCGACGGTGAGGCCGAGGAACTCGTGCACCCGGCCCATCCAGGCGGCGTCCCGCTGGGCCAGGTAGTCGTTCACCGTCACCACGTGCACGCCCTCGCCGGCGAGCGCGTTGAGGTAGACCGCCATGACCGAGGTCAGGGTCTTGCCCTCACCGGTCTTCATCTCGGCGATGTTGCCGAAGTGCAGCGCCGCGCCGCCCATCACCTGGACGTCGTACGGACGCTGGCCCAGCACCCGGGCGGCCGCCTCGCGGACCACCGCGAAGGCCTCCGGGAGCAGGTCGTCGAGGGTCTCGCCATCGGCCAACCGTTCCCGGAACTGGTCGGTCATGCCCCGCAGTTCCTCATCGCTCAGGTCGAGGTAGTCGTCCTCGAGCGAGTTGACGGCGTTGGCGATGGCCTTGAGCCGGCGCAGCATGCGTCCCTCGCCGGCATTGAGGACCTTTTCCAGTATCGACACGGATCAACGCTCCCCTAGACAGTCTGCGAACCATCGTAGGCGCTCCGTCGGCACTTCCGTCAGCCGCGCCGCCTTCCCAAGCCGACAAAACACTCATTTCGCACCAATCATCGGGTCCGAGGGCCGATAAACGGTTACGCCCAGCGCGAAGCGTCCGGCACGATTGCCCGATGGAACCGGTAGAGATCATCCACGGCGATCTGCTGCTCCGGCCTTGGCGCAGCGGTGACGCGGACGCGGTGCACCGGGCCTGCCAGGACCCGGCCATCCAGCGCTGGACCAGCGTTCCCAGCCCGTACCTGCCGGAGCACGCCACCGGATTCGTCACCGGGATCGCCCCGGCGGCCTGGGCCGCCGGCACCGGCGCGCCGTTCGCGGTGTGCGACGCCGGGACCGGAGAGCTGCTCGGCTCCTGCGGGCTGGTGTCGATCGACCGCGCCCTCGACTCGGCCGAGGTGGGCTACTGGACCGCGCCCTGGGCGCGCGGGCGCGGGGTGGCCGTCCGGGCCACCCGGGCCGTCGCCCGCTGGGCGTTCGACCAGCTCGGGATGCGTCGGATCGTCTGGCAGGCCGAGGTGGGCAACCACGCCTCCCGGCTGGTCGCCCTGCGCGCCGGCTTCCGGATCGACGGGCGGTTGCGGCTGGCCCACCCGCACCCGATGGGTGGTCCGGACGGCTGGATCGGCTCCCTGCTCCCCGCCGACCTGCCCACGCCGCCCGACGCCCCGGCCACCCCGACCGAGCACCCGGTCGACGACGGCGGCCCGGCCAGCCCCACCGGCCGCCCGGCCACCCCGGCCGACGACGGCGCGGTCGTGCTCGATCCGCTGGAGGTCCGGCGGGCGGCCGTCTTCGGCCGCGACCAGCCGGTGCTGTTCGCCACGACCGTGGACGGCGAGATCCGGCTGCGCCGGCCCGAGGACCGGGACATCGACGACCTGGTGGTCGGCTGCCGGGATCCCGAGTCGATCCGCTGGACCAGCGTGCCCGACCCCTACCAGCGCGGCGACGCGGAGTTCTACGTCCGGGAACTCGCCGTCGACACCTGGGCCCGCGGCACCGGCGCGATCTTCGCCGTCGCCGACCCCGAGGACCGGTACGCCGGCACGCTCGACCTGCGCATCTCCCCCGTCGACCCGACCGTCGCGGACGTCGGGTTCCTGACCACACCGGCGTACCGGGGGCGGGGTTACCTGCCGGCCGCACTCGGCGCGCTGGCCGCCTGGGCGTTCACCAGCCTCGGCCTGGCCCGGATCGAGTGGCGGGCCAACGTCGGGAACCACGCCTCCCGGCGGGCCGCCGAGAAGGCCGGGTTCGTCTTCGAGGGCACCGCGCGGCATGCCGTCGCGCACCGCGGCAAGCGGGTGGACGCCTGGGTGGCCGCCCTGCTCCCCGACGACCTCGGCCGGCGCGGATGAGGCGGGAAACGGTCCCCGGCGACGGCGTGCTGCTGCGGCCGTACCGGGAGTCGGACGCGGCGGACCTGGCGTCGGCCTGCGCCGATCCGGTGACCCTCCGGTTCGTCACGGGTATGCCCGAGCCGTACACCCCGGCCGACGCCCACTGGTGGATCGGGACGGGGGCCCCGGCCGCCTGGGCCGGCGGCGGCGCCGCGTACGCGATCGTCGACCCGGCCACCGACCGGTTGCTCGGCGGCATGGGCCTCGGCCAGGTGGTGCCCGAGCGGGCGCAGGCCGAGATCGGCTACTGGGTGGCGCCGTGGGCGCGGGGTCGCGGCGTCGCCACCGCCGCGGTCCGGACGCTCACCGGGTACGCCTTCGACAGCGGTCTCGAACGACTCGAACTGCTCACCGACTGGGCGAACGAGGCCAGCCAGCGGGTCGCCCTCGCGGCCGGCTTCCAGCGCGAGGGCGTACGCCGGCGGGCCGCCCGGAGCCGCGACGGCGGCCGGGTCGACCTGGTCGCCTGGGTCCGGCTGGCCGACGATCCGCCCGGCCCGGCGCCCCGACTGCTGCCCGACCTGCCCAACCTGCCCAAGCCCGACCTGCCCGACCTGCCCAACCTGCCCACCGTCCCGGCCCGGCCGACCGAGACCACGGCAGGGGCCGGCCCGACCGAGACCAGCGCAGGGGCCGGCCCGACCGAGACCGGCCGGCGGCGCGGGTGGCTGACCGACGGCGTGATCGGGCTGCGCCGGCTCGGCCCGACCGACGTCGATTTCTTCCACGAGTTGCAGAACCAGCCGGATGTGATGGCGACCAACGTCCCGCCGGGGCCGGCCGACCGGGCGAAAATCGTGACGCGGTGCGACCGTGCGGCCGCCCGTTGGCTCGCCGGTGAGCAGGCCGACCTGGTCCTGGTGGACGTCGCCTCGGGCCGGCCGGCCGGTGCCGTCGCCCTGTACTACGAGCAGCCCGCGCTGCGCGAGGCCATGGTCGCCTACAGCCTGCTGCCGGCCTGGCGCGGCCGCGGCTACCCGACCCGGGCGGTACGCCTGCTCGCCGGGTGGGCGTTCCGCGAGGCGGGCATCGCCCGGCTGTTCGGCGGCACGCTGCCGACCAACGTCGCGTCGCAGCGGGTGCTGGAGAAGGCCGGTTTCCGCCGGGAGGGCGTGCTGCGCGGCCAGTTGCCCGGCCGGGCCGGCACCCGGGCCGACGACGTGGTGTTCGGCCTGCTCCCGACCGACTGAGCCGCCCGGACGGGCGGGGAAGAAACGGGGCGGTCCGCCGTCGTGCACGGCGGACCGCCCCGTCGACGCGTCACCGGGTCGAGGTCAGGCCTCGAGTGCGATGATCCCGTAGTCGTAGCCGCGGCGTCGGTAGATCACGCTCGGCCGGCCGGACTCCTTGTCCAGGAAGAGATAGAAGTCGTGGCCGACGAGTTCCATGTTGTGCAGCGCGTCGTCGACGGTCATCGGCTCGGCGGGGTGCACCTTCTCCCGGGCGATGTGCCAGGGCTGGTCGTCCTCGTCGTCGTAGCCATAGCCGTCCAGGGCGGGATCGGCGGTGTCGGGCCGGGCGACGGTCGCGGTGGCCGTGCCGGCGCCGGAACCGAACATCGGCGCGTCGTCGAGGCCGGCCACCGGCAGGTCGGCGGTGGCGGCGGCGACGGAGACCGGCGCGCGCCGGCCGCGGTGCACCCGCCGCCGGTCGGCGGCCCGGCGTAGTCGGCTGTCGAGCTTGCCGAAGGCGGCGTCGAGTGCGGCGTAGAAATCGCTCGCACACGCCTCGGCGCGGATCACCGGTCCGCGGGAGACGCAGGTGATCTCCACCCGTTGGCAATGGTCGGTCTGTCTCGGATTCCGTTCGTGAAACAGCTCCACGTCGACCCGAATGATCTTATGGTCGTATCGCTCAATCTTCGCGAGCTTGTCGGCGACGTGTACCCGGTAGTGATCCGGCACTTCGACGTTGCGGCCCTTGACCACGATATCCACGCGTGACCTCCAGACGTGCGGACGGTCGTGCAGTACAGATGTCCGGCCGACGAGACCCCCGGGCTCTCTCCTGACGGCGTCGACCGGTTGGCAATCGGCGATGCCTCCTTTCGGCAACCCGCCGGGGAACGAGGATGAACCTCCGTCGTACCCCAGGTGAAGATGACGCTAACCCCTGTGCGGGCCGTAGTCACCCCCACCGGCCGGACCGCTTCGAGAAGTTTTCCGGGGTCGGCACTTTCGGGTGAAATGGGCACCACCCAGCGTTACCCGCGACCCCTGCGGACCGTTCCGGCGAGCACCGCCGCGGCCTGCACAGGCACCCCGACCTGCGTTAACACGCCGGTAACAGCGGCCAGGGTGGCGCCGGTCGTGACGATGTCGTCGAGCACGATCACCGTTCGGCCGGCGCACACGGACGGTAACCGGCGGAGGGCTCTCCGGCGTACCCGGAAGGCTTGTGCGGCGGCCGCGGCCCGGCCCGCGCTGTCCAACGTCGCGGAGTCCGGCCGCGGCGCCGCCAGCAACGGGCGGACCACCCCGACCGGCCAGCCGGCGGCCCGCAGCCGCCGCGCCGCGTGCCGGGCCAGCCGGACCAGATGATCGCCGTGCCGGGCCCGGACCGCCGCCGCGGTCGCCGGGACCGGGACCAGCAGCACCGGTCGCGGCCCGCCGGCCGCCCGGGCCACCACCTCGGCCAGCAACCCACCCAGCGGTACGGCAAGCCCGTGCCGCCCGCGCTCCTTGTACGCCAGCAGGGCCTGCCGCAGCGCCCCGTCGTACGGCCCGAGGGCCACGCAGGGCGGCAGGCCGGCCGGCGCGGGCGTGGGGCGTACCGGCCTGGGCCGCAGCGCGGTCAGCGCGGCCGCACAGCCGGCGCAGACGCCCCGGCGCAGCGGCACCCGCTCGCCCCGGCAACCGGCGCACTCCGCCGGCAGGACGAGATCGGCCAGGTCGGCCCAGCGGCCCATCGGGTCAGCGGCCCATCGCCGGTCAGTACAGGAAGAACGGCGCGGTCAGGCTGCTGCCGGCGGCCGCGCCGGGCACCTCGTAGGGCTCGACCCGACGGAACTGGCCGAAACCCATCGAGGCCGCTCCGTTCGCCTCCGCCATCACCTGGTTGTTGGGGTAGCCGACGACCTGCGTCACCTTGCCTCCGGGCGGAGTGAGCGGGTTCTCCTCGGTGCCGTCCACCGCCACCGCGTAGACGGCCGTCTGCCCGTCGGCCCCCTGGCCCGCGACCACCAGCGAGTCCTCGCTCATCCAGTCGACCGCGGTGGCCTTGCGCAGCGAGATGGCCAACCGGCGGGGCGGTCCGACGGTGAGGGTGCCGCCGTCCGTGCTCAACGCGGCGACGTACAGCCCGCCGTCGGCGGCGGTGTAGGCGATCCGGCGGCCGTCGAACGAGACGCCCACCGCGGTCATGTCCGGCACGCCGGCCACCTTGGTCAGCACGGCGGTCGGGTCGAACCGCCGCAGTTTCCCGTCCGCCACCACCAGGCCGACCGGAGCCGCCGGATCGGTGCCCTTCAGCCACACCGGGCGCCCCATCGAGGCGAACGCCTCGGTGCTGGTCCTCGACATCGTCACCGGCACCAGGCCCACGCCGACCTGCAACCGACGCCGGCTGGTGCTGCCGTTGGTGGTGACCAGCGCGACCGCGAAGGTGCCCTGGTTACGGGTCGCCCCGGCGGCCACCACGTTGCGGTTCTGCTGGTTGTTGACCAGTTCGGGAGCGGGCTCGGCGCCGGTCATCGGCCGGACCGTGCCACCGTTGACCACGTACCGCTGGGGCGGGTCACCGGCCCGGTCGGCCGGCTTGACCTGCTGCCGGAAGTCGTCGGCGTCACCGGTGGTGGGCGTCTGGTTCCGGATCTTCAGCTCGATGTCGCCGTGGAAGTCCGGCAGCGACCAGGCCAGCTGCACGGCCAGCCGGTCGAGTTCCGCCGGGTCGTCCAGCGAACCGGCCGGCGCGGACAGCGGCACCTCCAACCGGTCCTCGGTCTGCGGCACGTTGCCGACCACCTTGGTGCCGTCCGGCAGCGGCCGGACCGTGCCGGTCAACCAGTCCGGCGGGCCGCCGGTCAGCCAGCCGAGCACCTCGGTCGCCCGCCGTTCCACCGGCACCACGTCGGCCAGGTAACGCCGGTCCGGGACGAGGACCGGCCGGTCCACGCCGCTCCACCAGTAGATCGTCTGGGAGCGGTAGTAGCGGCGCAGCGCGTCGGTGCTCATCAGGAGCGTGTCCGGCGGCCGGAACAGCCACAGGCCGCTGTCCTCCCGGCCGCCGGGCACGGCGGACGGCCGCTGGCCCACGGTGAAGGTGTACGACGACGGCGCGGCGGGCAGCGGCGGGGTGATGGAACCGTCCGCGTGCAGGACGCCGACCTGCTGCACCGGCAGGGTGACCCGGCTCCGGTTGGTCACCACGTCGGGCACCGCCACCGGCACGGTCTCGGCGATCCGGACGATGTTGATGGTGACCTCGTTGCCCTGCCGCACCCGCAGCAACTCCCGGTCCTCCGGGGCGATGAAACCGCGGGCCCGCTCGTAGGCGCCGCCGGTCTCCCCCGCCGCCTGCTTCAGGTAGTTCACCACGAACTGACCCGGGTCGACGGTGGACAACCGGGTCGGCAGCTCGGCGCCCGACGCGCCCGACCGGCCGGACAGCGGCGTCGCGACCGGGCCGTCGACCTGGACCTCGGTCCCGTCCGGGATGCCGCAGCCGGCGATCAGCGCCAGCAGCACCGTCCCGGCCGCCAACCCGGTGCGCCGGCGGTTCACCCGGTCACCTCCGCCGGGGTGGCGTCGCCGCGGGCCGTACCGGGACCGATCGCCAGCGCTCCGGCGGTGCTGCCCGGACCGATGGCCAGCGCGGCGCCGTCGCCGACCGACGGCAGACTCGCGTCGGCGGGCACCAGTCGCAGCGGTGACGAGGTCAGCCGGTCGCCCGCCCGGGCCGGCAGGGTGAGCCGGAACTGGGCGCCCTGGCCCGGGGCACCCCAGGCCTCCAGCCAGCCGCCGTGCAGCCGGGCGTCCTCCAGGCTGATCGACAGCCCGAGGCCGGTGCCGCCGGTCTGCCGGGCCCGGGACGGGTCGGCCCGCCAGAACCGGTTGAACACCAGCTTCTCCTCGCCCGGCTTCAACCCGATCCCCCGGTCCCGAACGGTGATCGCGACGGCCGAACTGTCCGCGCGCAGGACGACGTCGACCGGTCGGCGCTCGCCGTGCTCGACGGCGTTGCCGACCAAATTGCGCAGGATCCGCTCGACCCGGCGCGGGTCGACCTCGGCGATGACCGGGCCGTCCGGCAGGTCGGTCCGCAGTCGTACGCCGACCCGGTCGGCCAGCCCGGACAGCCGGTCCACCACCCGGTCGACCACCGGGACCAGGTCGGTCGGTTCCGCGTCCAGCATGGCGAACCCGGCGTCGAACCGGCTGATCTCCAGCAGGTCGGTGAGCAGGCTCTCGAACCGGTCCAGCTCGGCCTGCAGCAGCTCGGCGCTGCGGGCCACCGCCGGGTCGAACTCGTCGCGCTCGGCGAAGATCAGGTCCGCGGCCATCCGTACGGTGGTCAGCGGGGTGCGCAGCTCGTGCGACACGTCCGAGGTGAACCGGCGTTGCAGCCGGGACATCTCCTCCAGCCGGACGATCTGCCGTTGCAGGTTGCTGGCCATCTGGTTGAACGACGCGGCGAGCAACGCCAGGTCGTCCTCGCCGTTGACCGCCATCCGCTGGTCGAGCAGCCCGGCCGACAGCCGCTGCGCGGTGCGGGCGGCGACCCGGACCGGGGTGACCACCAGCCGGGTGACCAGCGCGGCGAGCAGCCCGAGCAGCAGGACCAGGGCGACGCCGGTGGCCAGCACCGTCGACCGGGCCTGGGCCGCCGTGTCGTCCTGCCGGGTCAGCGGTACGAAGTAGTAGAGCTCCACCTGGCCGAACTTGGTCGGCACCGGTGAGCCGTAGACCAGGTAGATCGTCCGGCCGCTGCCGAGGTCGCCGGTGCGGATCTGGGAGGCCATGTTGCCGGCGTCGACCGTCCGACGCAGCGCCGGGCTGATCATGGACAGGACGTCCGCCTTCGGCGCCGAGGTACGCGGCGCGATGGCCTCGTACCGGTCGGCGGTCAGCGCCACCACCACCCCGCCGATCTGCTTCGGGTCGCCGCCGGCCAGGTAGTCCACCGTGTTGCCGAGGGTGTCCTGCAGCTTCGGCTCGTACGGTTGGTTGTGCACGCTGGTCTGGTTCATGGCGTACACCCGGCCGTTCACCAGCCGGTCCCGGACGTCGGCGGTGGCGTTGTCCAGCAGGATGTTGGTGATCTTGTCGGCCACCAGGTAGGCGAAGCCGCCCACCAGCAGGCTCGACGCGACCAGGGTGATGGTGACCACTCGGACCTGCAGCGAACGCCGCCAGGTCTGGCGCGCCCCGGCCAGCAGCACCGTCGTACGCCCGGTGACGGCACGCCGCAGCCCGCGCCCGGCGGTACGGGCGCGGTCGACGAAGGTGGAGGTGGAGATCACGGGCGGAGCCACAGTGCAACCAGGCTATCCGGTGCCGGCCTTGTACCCCACTCCGCGCACCGTCAGGATGATCTCGGGTCGCTCCGGATCCGGCTCGATCTTGGCACGCAACCGCTGCACGTGCACGTTGACCAGCCGGGTGTCCGCGGCGTGCCGATAGCCCCAGACCTGCTCCAGCAGCACCTCCCGGGTGAACACCTGACGCGGCTTGCGGGCCAGGGCCACCAGCAGGTCGAACTCGAGCGGGGTCAGCTTGACCTCGTCGCCGTCCCGGCTGACCGTGTGGGCCGGCACGTCGATGCTGATCTGGTTGCCGGGCGGGCCGATGGTCAACATCTCCGGCGCCGCGTCCTCGCCCCGGCGCAACCGGGCCCGCATCCGGGCCACCAGCTCCTTGGGCTTGAACGGCTTGACCACGTAGTCGTCGGCGCCGGACTCCAGCCCGAGCACCACGTCAACGGTGTCGCTCTTGGCGGTGAGCATGACGATGGGGACGCCCGACTCGGACCGGATCGCCCGCGCCACGTCGATACCGCTCATCCCGGGCAACATCAGGTCGAGCAGCACGATATCGGGACGATTTTCCCGGAAGGCGGCCAACGCCCGTTCACCGTCCGCCACGAACGAGGGCAGGAAGCCCTCACTGCGTAGCACGATGCCGAGCATCTCGGCCAGCGCGGGGTCGTCGTCGACCACCAGTACCCGGGCTCTCATGGCACCAATATTTGCATCCCCGTTCCGATTCGTGGGACCCGCTCCACCCGCTTTCCGATCTCGTACCCGAAATCCCACCCCGAACGGGCGGTCGGAAGCGGCCCGACCCGCCCGCGGGAGCGTGCCGGGCCGGCCGGCCCGACCGGCGGGAGCGGCCCGGGGCCGGTCGGTGCGACGGTCAGCCGAAGAGGCCGCGGCCCCAGTAGTCGGTCGCGTCCCGGACCCCGGGCGGGCAGGCGAACAGCCCGCTGGAGACGTGTCGCAGGTACTCGTTCATCAGGTCCTGGCGGGCCAGCCGGGTCTGGATCGGCACGAACTGCCGACGCGGGTCCCGCTGGTAGGCCATGAAGAACAGGCCCGCGTCCAGCCGGCCCAGGCCGTCCGACCCGTCCACGAAGTTGTAGCCCCGGCGCAGCAACCGGGCGCCGTTGTTGAAGTCCGGGTGGGCCAGCCGTACGTGCGCGGCCCGGTCGATGGCCGGTTGCCCGTCCGGACCCGGCGCGGCGAAGTCGATCTCGTCGAACTCGGCCTTCCCGCCCAGCGGCGCACCGCTGCCCTTGGTCCGGCCGACGATCGTCTCCTGCTCGGCCAGCGAGGTCCGGTCCCAGGTCTCGATCAGCATCCGGATCTTGCGGGTGACCAGGTAGGAACCGCCCGCCATCCAGTCCGCCCCGTCGCCCGGCTGCGCCCACAGGTGCTCGCGGAGCAGGTCCGTCTCCTCGGCCTTCAGGTTGGCGGTGCCGTCCTTGAAGCCGAACAGGTTGCGCGGGGTGGCCTGGTCGCGCGAGGTGGACGAGGTACGCCCGAAGCCGAGCTGCGACCAGCGCACGCTCACCACGCCCATGCCGATCCGGGCCAGGTTGCGGATCGCGTGCACCGCCACCTGCGGGTCGTTGGCGCACGCCTGGACGCACAGGTCGCCGCCGGAGATCTCCGGCCGCAGCGCGTCCCCGGCGAAGTGCGGCAGGTCGGCCAGCGCCGCCGGACGCCGCGCGGCGATGCCGAACCGGTCCCGCCCGGACGCGTCCCGGAACAGCGTCGCGCCGAAGCCCACCGTCAGGGTCAGCCCGGACGCGGGCAGGCCGAGCGCCTCGCCGGTGTCGTCCGGGGGCGCCTCCGGCGTACCGCCGACCGCGCCGTAGATGCCGGCGTCCTTGCCGGCGGTCATCCGGGCCGCCGCCGCGGTCCACTCGCGCAGCATGTCGACCAGCCGGGCCCGGTCCGTGGTGATCACGTCGAAGGCCACGAAGTGCAGCCGGTCCTGGGCCGCGGTGGTGATCCCGGCCTGGTGCTCGCCGTAGAACGGCACGGCGCCGGAGGCGGTGTCGGCGGGGGCCGCCGCGTGGTCGACCGCGCCGCGGACCAGGGCGCCGGCCCCGGCCGCGACGCCGGCCACCCCGGCCACGCCGACGCCCGCGAGGGTCATCGCCCGGCGCCGGGAGACCCGCCCCGCCCCATCGTCCGTCGTGCCGCCGGTCATCGGGCGACGACCGCCGCGACCTTGCTGACCGGCTCGGCCAGTGCGTTCACCGCGTCCGAGAGTTCCTTGAGTTCGGCCTTGGACAGCTCGGTGTGCAGCTTCCAGCCGTCGCCGGCGCGATGCTTGCCGAGGGTGGCCTCCACCGCCGCGAACTCCTTGTCCAGCGTGCCGACCAGCTCCGGCGACCGCTGCTCCAGGGCCGGCCGCAGCGCCGCGATCGCCGCCTTGGCGCCCTCCACGTTGGCGCTGAAGTCCCACAGGTCGGTGTGCGAGTACCGCTCCTCCTCGCCGGTGATCTTGCCGCTGGCGACCTCGTCGAGCAGTTCCTTGGCGCCGCCGGCAAGCTTCAGCGGGGAGAGCTTCTCCGCGTTGGCCTTGGCCACCACCTCGTTGACGTCGGCCATCAGCCGGTCCGCGATCGGACCGTCCTTGCTGATGTCGCCGGTGGTCCAGAGGTCCTTCTCGATCCGGTGGAAGCCGGTGAACTCCATGCCCTCGGTGACGACGTCCTCCCGGCCGTCGATCTTCGGGTCCAGGTCGCCGAAGATCTCAGCCACCGGCTCGATCCGCTCCCAGTAGGTGCGGGCCACCGGGTAGAGGGCCTTGGCCTTCGCCACGTCGCCGGCCTTGACCGCCGCGACGAACTCGCCGGTCTTCTGCACCAGGGCGTCGGTCTGGCTGCGCACGTACCGCTGGTAGTTCTCGGTCGCCGCGGCCAGCGCGGCGTCCGCGGCGAGCGGCACGGCCGAGCCGCTGACCCGCAGCGCCGCCCGGATGCCCTTGCCGCTCATCCCCGGCTTGCAGGCCGTCTCGTACGTCCCGGCCGGCAACTCGACCTTCAGCTCCCGACTCAGGCCGGGGGCGACGTTCTCCACCTCGCCCATCACCCGGTCACCGGAGGCGTAGATGTAGAACTCGGTGACCTTGGCGCCGGAGTTGGTCACCGTGAAGGTGTGCGCCCCGGCCGGCAGGTCGGTCCGGCCGACGTCGCAACTGGTGTCGGTCGCCTTGACGGCGATCGGGCCGGTGCCACCGGCGGTCTTGTCGCCGGACCCGCCGCAGCCGGCCAGGCCGGCGACGGCGGTGGCGCCGGCGGCGCCGAGGGCGAGCATCCTGCTGGTACGCATCGATCGGTCTCCTGCGGTCAGGCGTTCTGCGGCGCGGCGGCCGGGTCTGCGGGGGTGGCACGGTCCGGCGCGGACGTGGCCGGCTTGGCCGGGCCGCGGCGGGTGGGCTTGAGGAACAGGACGAGCACCGGGATGCCGTAGGCGAACCAGGCGATCACCTCCAGCACGGAGGGCGCCGGGGTGATGTTGAACATGCCGGACAGCAGGGTGGCGTACCAGGTGCCGGGCTCCAGCACGTTCGAGATGTCGAAGGCGAGCGAGTTCAGGCCGGGCAGCACGCCCGCCTCCTGGAAGTCGTGCACGCCGTACTTGAAGATGCCGGCGGCGACCAGGATCAGCAGCGCGCCGGTCCAGGTGAAGAAGGTGGAGAGGTTGATCCGCACCGCGCTGGCGTAGAGCAGCCAGCCGAGCACGGCCGAGGTGAGCAGGCCACCGATCAGGGCGTACAGCGGGCCGTTCTGGCCACCGACGGTCTGCGCCGCGGAGAAGAAGATCAGGGCCGTCTCCAGGCCCTCCCGGATCACCGCGAGGAAGGCCATCAACAGCACCGCGAGCGAACCGAGGGCCAGCGCGTCGGTCAGCTTGCCGCGCAGTTCACCGGCGATGGACCGGGCCGCCCGGCGCATCCAGAAGATCATCCAGGTGACGAAGCAGACGGCCAGCACCGAGGTGATCGCGTCGAACAGTTCCCGCTCCGCCGAGGAGTCGAGCACCGTGGTGCTGGTGTAGGTGAGCAGCCAACCGAACAGCACGCTGAGCAGCACGGCCGAGCCGACCCCGAGCCACACCTGGGGTAGCCGGTCGCGGCGCTGGGACTTCACCAGGAAGGCGACCAGGATGCTGATCACCAGTGCCGCCTCCAGGCCCTCGCGCAGGCCGATCAGGTAGGTGGCGAACATGGGGACCTCCGGCGGACAGGTAAGGCATTCCTAAGTAAGGGCAGCCTACCTTCTCGCACCGGTTCGGCGGTGTCAAATCCCCCCGGCAGCCGTGACCGGTGCCCCACCGCCGGTCGCACCCCGCAGACGCCGGACGGGCCGGCCAGGTCACCCCGGCCGGCCCGTCCAGTGAACCTTTTTCAACCTGAACCGCGCGGCGCGCAAGCACCGCCTTCGACCTCGGCCGACGACGGCCCGCAAGGGGAGGTTGAAAAAGGTTCAGTCGTACGGGTCGGAGCGCTCAGTACCGGTAGTGGTCCGGCTTGAACGGCCCCTCGACCGGGATGCCCAGGTAGGCGGCCTGCTCCTTGGTCAGCTCGGTCAGCTTGGCGCCGAGCGCGTCCAAGTGCAGACGGGCCACCTTCTCGTCCAAGTGCTTGGGCAGCACGTGCACGCCGATCGGGTACTCGTCCGACTTGGTGAACAGCTCGATCTGCGCGATGGTCTGGTTGGCGAACGAGTTCGACATCACGAAGCTCGGGTGCCCGGTGGCGTTGCCCAGGTTCAGCAGCCGGCCCTCGGAAAGCACGATGATCGCCCGGCCGTTGTCGAACTGCCAGAGGTCGACCTGCGGCTTGATGTTGATCCGCTGGACGTCCGAGCGCTTGGCCAGGCCGGCCATGTCGATCTCGTTGTCGAAGTGGCCGATGTTGCCCACGATGGCCTGGTGCTTCATCCGGGCCATGTGCTCGGCGGTGATCACGTTGAAGTTGCCGGTCGCCGTGACGAAGATGTCGGCGGTCTCCACCACGTCCTCGAGCGTGGCGACCTGGTAGCCGTCCATCGCGGCCTGCAGCGCGCAGATCGGGTCGATCTCGGTGATGACCACCCGGGCGCCCTGGCCGCGCAGCGACTCCGCGCAGCCCTTGCCGACGTCGCCGTAGCCGAACACGACCGCGACCTTGCCGCCGATCAGCACGTCGGTGGCCCGGTTGATGCCGTCGATCAGCGAGTGCCGGCAGCCGTACTTGTTGTCGAACTTGCTCTTGGTCACCGAGTCGTTGACGTTGATGGCCGGGAAGAGCAGGGTGCCGTCCCGGTGCATCTCGTAGAGCCGGTGCACGCCGGTGGTGGTCTCCTCGGTGACGCCCCTGATGCCGGCGGCGATCCGGGTCCACTTCTGCGGGTTCTCGGCCAGCGTCCGGTGCAGCACACCCAGGATGACCGCGTACTCCTCGGAGTCGGCGCTCTCGATCGGCGGCACCTCGCCGACGCCCTCGAACTGGGCGCCCCGGTGCACCAGCAGCGTCGCGTCGCCGCCGTCGTCCAGGATCATGTTGGGGCCCTCACCGGGCCAGGTCAGCGCCTGCTCGGTGCACCACCAGTACTCCTCGAGCGTCTCGCCCTTCCAGGCGTAGACCGGGATGCCGGCCGGCGCGTCCGGCGTACCGTCCGGGCCGACCACGACGGCCGCGGCGGCGTGGTCCTGGGTGGAGAAGATGTTGCACGACGCCCAGCGGACCTCGGCACCGAGCGCCGCCAGGGTCTCGATCAGCACGGCGGTCTGGATGGTCATGTGCAGCGACCCGGTGATCCGGGCTCCGCGCAGCGGCTGTGCGTCGGCGAACTCGCGGCGGATCGCCATCAGGCCGGGCATCTCGTGCTCGGCCAGCCGGATCTCCTTGCGCCCGAACTCGGCGAGCGACAGATCCGCCACCTTGTAGTCGCCCTCGGCAAGAGTGCCGGGCCGGGCCTCGGTCGACGCACCGGTCGAGCGCGTCGGGAGGGTGCTGGTCATGAAAGCTCCTGTCGTACGGACGGGACGGGTCTGCTCTGCTGCGCGACCCTCCACCTTACGCGGACAGGATGACCGCCGGGGGAACGTGGTGTGGCGGCATGCCCGGCCCGGGTGGCGTACGGCACGCGCCGAACCGGGCGGGGTACGGCATGGGTGGACGTAGCGCGCGGGACGGCAGGCCACGGGCGGAGTAACCGCCCGTCAACCCAGCCGCCCCGCGCATCCCCCCGGTTTGGTCTCGCCGCGGCGCCCCGGATGGCGACTCCAATAACACCGCGTATCCATCACGTTACTCAGCGCACACGGCATGTCAAGCGGATCCGGAATTTCCGACTCCGTGGAGCGAGCAGCCCCGCCCGTCCGGCTCCCTGTCAGCCCTCGTCGGTGCCCACCGAGGCGACGTACGCCTCGCCGGTGCCGGAGAGCAGGAGCGGGCCGGCGCCGGCCGGGCCGACGGCCGCCTCGCCGCGGCCCAGGACGACCGCGCCGCGCTCGTCCCGTGCCTCGATCCGGCCGGACCAGCAGAGCACCACCCGCGGACCGGGCAGGTCCAGGCGCACCGGCCCGTCGTCGGTGGGCCGGACCCCGTGCAGGGCGAAGTCCCCGATCGGCACCGGCCAGGTGACCACTCCCGGGGCCACCGGCACCGCGCCGAACACCGGGTCGTCGAGCACCTCGAAACGCAGCACCCGGATCAGCTCGGCGACGTCGACGCGCTTGGGGGTCAGCCCGCCACGCAGCACGTTGTCGCTGGCCGCCAGGATCTCCACGCCGACGCCGTGCAGGTAGGCGTGCAGGTTGCCGGCCGGCATCCAGATCGCCTCACCGGGCGCCAGGATGACGTGGTTGAGCAGCAGCGCGACCAGCACGCCGGGATCCTCGGGATACCGCTCGGCCAGCCGCCGGAGCAGTCCGGCCGACGCGTCGAAGTCGGCCGGCACGTCGGCCGCGCGTACCGCGTCCAGCAGCTTGCCCCGCTCGGAGTAGGGCCAGGCCAGCAGCGTCCGTACCGCGTCGGGAAGCCCGGCCGGGCCGGTCCGCAACGCGGCCACGACCTGGTCCAGCGCGGCGACGCCGAACGCCGCCAGCACCTCGGCCGAGCGGGCCGGGTCCCGGAACCCGCAGAGCGCCTCGAACGGCGACGCCGCGACCAGCATCTCCGGCTTGTGGTACGGATCGACGTAGTTGCGCGGCCCGTCGCCCCCGGCCGCCTCCTCGGCGGCGAAGCCCGCCCGGGCCTGTTCGGCGTCCGGGTGGGCCTGCAGCGACAGCGGCGCCTCCGGCGCCAGCACCTTCAGCAGGAACGGCAACCGGTCGCCGTACCGGGCGGTCACCTCCGGGCCGAGCCAGTCGGCCGGTTCGGCGGCGACCAGGTCGGCCAGGCTGGCCGGCCCGTCGGGGCGGTCGACCAGGCCCGGCGCGCCCGGGTGGGCGCCCAGCCACAGCTCGGCCTCGGGCCCGGCGCTGGGCACCGGCCGACCCTGCAACGTGGCGATCGCGGTACGCGATCCCCAGGCGTAGTCCCGGATCCGGCCGCGCAGCGGTTCCACGTCAGCGCTCCGGCGACCCGGCGGCGGTCGGCTGTCCCGCCGACCCGGGCCCGGTGCCGTCGGCGGGCGGCGGCGCCGACGTACCGGTCTTCGGGCCCTGCGCGGCCGTTCGAGCGCTGTAGATGTCCGGCTCCAAATAGATCACCCGGGCGATCGGTACGGCCTCCCGGATCCGGCTCTCGACCGCGTCGATGGCCCGGGCCACGTCCTCGGCCCGCTCGTTCGGCGAGACCGCGATCTTCGCCGCCACCAGCAGCTCCTCCGGACCGAGGTGCAGGGTCCGCATGTGGATCACACTCTGCACGTCGTCCCCCGAGAGGATCGCCTGCTCGATCCTGGCCAGGTCGGTCAGGCTGGCCGCCTCGCCGAGCAGCAGGCTCTTCGTCTCGACGGCCAGGATGATCGCGATGGTCACCAGCAGCAGCCCGATCATCGCGGTGCCGGCCGCGTCCCACATGCCGTTGCCGGTGACCAGCGTCATCCCGACGCCGACCAGGGCGAAGAGCAGACCGACCAGGGCGCCGAAGTCCTCCAGCAGCACCACCGGCAGCTCCGGGGCCTTGGCCCGGCGGATGAAGTCCTTCCAGGAGGTGTTGCCGCGGATCTGGTTCGACTCGTGGATCGCGGTCCGGAACGAGAAGCCCTCCAGCCCGACCGCGACCAGCAGCACCGCCACCGGCACCCACTTCCACGCGGTGATCGGCTCCGGGTGCTGGAACTTGTGGTACGCCTCGTACAGGGCGAACAGTCCGCCGAGGCTGAACAGCACGATCGACACGATGAACGCGTAGACGTAGCGCTCCCGGCCGTAGCCGAACGGGTGCTTCGGGGTGGCGCCCCTCTTGGCCCGCCGGCCACCGAGCAGCAGCAGCGCCTGGTTGCCGGTGTCGGCCACCGAGTGGAACGACTCGGCCAGCATCGACGAGGACCCGGTCAGGATGAACGCGAGGAGCTTGGTGACGGCGATGCCCAGGTTGGCCAGCAGCGCCGCGACGATGGCCTTGGTGCCACCCCCCGCACTCACGACGGCACCCCGACGGCCAACTGCTTACAACTGTTCACTGGTTGGCCAGCTCCTTCATCTCGGTGACGGCGGGAACCGCCATCGGGTCGAGGCCGTGTGCCAGGGCGAGGTAGATCGAGCTGAAGTCGGGTACCGCGACCAGCGAGGCGAGCCGTTCCAGGGCGGAGCCGCCCTCGGCGGTCACCACGTCACACCGCACGCCGCGCCGCTCGGCCAGGGTCTGCACCGCGTCCGCCCGGCGTTCCTCGACCGCGAGCGGCTCGTCGGTGTCGTCGTCGGCGTTCAGGCCGCCGTCGCGCAGCAGCACCACCCGCAGCCGGGTCTGCCCGTCGGCACCGTCGTCCGGGTCGGCGAAAATGTCCCGGGTGGCCTCGCCGAGCCCGCCGAACACGCCGTCGAGCAGGCCGACCCGGCCCCGCCCGGCCTCGCCGAGCGCACCGGCGACCACCGGGTAGCGGGCGTTGGCCGACAGCGTGTCGCCGAACCGGCGGGCGGCGACGGTGGCCAGCGGCGACGAACCCCAGACGATCGGGATCGAGCCGGCCAGGCCCAGGGCCAGCGACTTCGCCGGATTGACGAACGACTCGGCGGTCGGCCGGCAGCGGTCGGCGTCGGCGTCCAGCCGGGCCGCCGTCTCGGCCAGGTCGGCCTCGTTGACCTTCACCATGCCCAGCGCCCGGCCGACCAGCAGCACCGGCACGGTCAGCGCCCACAGGCTGGCCCGGGCCGGTGCCCGCCGGGGCACCGGCACGAACGGTGCCCGGGCGCCCTCGGCGATCGACTGCAACCGGGAGTCCGGCGCGCCCACCGCGACCAGCCGGGCGCCGCGCCGGGCCGCCGCCTCGGCCGCGGCGAGCGCCTCCGGGCTGCGCCCGGACGCGCTGATCGCGATCACCACGTCGGCCGCGCCGACCCAGCCGGGAACCCCCGCGCTGCGGTGCGGGATCACCGGCACCGGGCAGCGCGGCCCGGCGACCGTGGCCAGCACGTCCCCGGTACGACCGGCCGTGCCGATCCCGGCGATGACCACCGCCCGCGGCCGTCCCTCGTCGCCGAGTACGGCGAGGTTGGCCTCCGCGGCCAGGCTCGCCGACTCGCGTACCTGGGCGCCGGCGGAGGCGGTGAACCGGAGCATGCCGCCCGGATCGCCCTCGGCCAGTGCCTCGACGTCGTCGAGCGTCGCCTCGTCCACCACGCGTCGGCCACTCAGTCCGCTGGTGCCGTCCATCTCAGGGCCGCCCATGTCAGGCTCGTCCTCCAGCCACGTTTCCGATCACTGACCGTTCCCCGCCGATCCGCCGGGACCACCGGTGGCCTCGTCCAGCAACAGCACCGGTACGTCGTCCCGGACCTGGAAGACCCGGGCGCACTCGGTGCAGGTCAGCGTCTGGGCCGCGGGATCGTAGTCGAGCGGGGCGTGGTGCGTGTCCGGGCAGGCGAGGATCTCCAGCAACTGCGGGTCGAGGGCCACGATCCGGGCTCCTTCCACTCTTTTTCGGGCGGACGGTCGGCAGTGTCCCCCGGCGCTGAGGATCCTAATCGCGTCGGCGCCGACCGGCTGCCGAAGGATCACCCAGGCGAGCTCAGGCGCGGACCCGGCCGAGCACCTCGTCACGCAGCGCGGTCATCCGCTCGGCGGTGGGCGCCTCCACGTTCAGCCGCAGCAGCGGCTCGGTGTTGGAGGCCCGCAGGTTGATCCAGGCGCCGTCGGGAAAGCGCAGGGTCAGCCCGTCCAGCTCGTCCGCCTCGGCGTCCGGGTACGCCCGGCGCACCTCGGACATCTTCGCGGCCTGGTCCGGCACCGTTGAGTTGATCTCACCGGAGGCGACGTACCGCTCGTACTTCTCGGCCAGCTCGGACAGCGGGCGGTCCTGCTCGCCGAGCGCGGCCAGCAGGTGCATCGCGGCCAGCATGCCGGTGTCGGCGAACCAGAAGTCGCGGAAGTAGTAATGCGCGGAGTGCTCACCGCCGAACACCGCGTCGGTGCGGGCCATCTCGGCCTTGATGAACGAGTGCCCGACCCGGCTGCGCACCGGCCGCCCGCCGTGCTCGGCGACGATCTCCGGTACGGCGCGCGAGGTGATCAGGTTGTGGATCACCGTCGATCCGGGGTGCTTGGCCAGCTCGCGGACCGCGACCAGGGCGGTGATCGCCGACGGGGAGACCGGCTCACCCCGCTCGTCGACGGCGAAGCAGCGGTCGGCGTCCCCGTCGAAGGCCAGGCCCAGGTCGGCGCCGTGCTCCCGGACGGCCCGCTGCAGGTCGACCAGGTTCGCCGGGTCCAGCGGGTTGGCCTCGTGGTTCGGGAACGAGCCGTCGAGTTCGAAGTAGAGCGGCACGATCGTCAGCGGCAGGGCCGGCAGCACGGCGTCGCCGAGCACCGCCGGCACGGTGTAGCCGCCCATGCCGTTGCCGGCGTCGACCACCACCTTCAGCGGCCGGATGCCGGACAGGTCGACCAGCCCGCGCAGGTGCGCCGCGTAGTCGGCCAACAGGTCCCGCCGCCGCGAGTCGCCCCGGGGCCGGTCGGCGGGACGGTCCGTACCGCCGTCGAGGATGGCCTGGGCCCGGTCCCGGATCTCGGCGAGGCCGGAGTCCTGGCCGATCGGCCGGGCACCAACCCGGCACATCTTGATGCCGTTGTACTTCGCCGGGTTGTGGCTGGCGGTGAACATCGCGCCGGGCAGGCCGAGCACGCCCGAGGCGTAGTAGAGCATGTCGGTCGAGCCGAGACCGGCCTCGATCACCGACAGTCCCTCGGACCGGGCCCCGGCGCCGAAGGCGGCGGCCAGGCCGGGCGAGGAGTCCCGCATGTCGTGCGCGACGACCACCGTCTCCACCCGGTCCGCGGCGCGATCGGCCGACGCGTCGCCGGTCGGGGACTCGCGCAGCAACTGCGCGAACGCGGCGCCCAGCGCCTCGGCCGCCCGCTCGTCCCACTGGTCCGGGACGATGCCACGCACGTCGTACGCCTTGACGATCTGGGACAGGTCAGACAACGGTCTTGCTCCTCGGCATGGGCGACGATGGACGGGCCTGAGCCTAGTCGAGCCGGCCCGGCCTCCGGCGCCACGCCGTGATCAGGGCTGGTTCGGCAGGCGGGGCATCACGACGGTCGCGTCGGCAGCCGCGGGCCGGGGCGGGAACGGCCCGGTGCCCGGGAACCGGGGCGGATACTGCGCCGGCACCACCGGCGGGACCGGCTGGTACCCGTCGTCGGCCGCCGGCTCCCGGTCGCGGCGGTTGCGCCGCAGCAGCACCACCAGCAGCGCGGCCCCGATGCCGACCATGCCGAGGCCCACCACCATCACCATGCCGCCGAGCCCGAAACCACCGCCGGAGTTCGACTTCTGCACCGGCGCGGCCACCGCCGGCGCGCTGCTGGCCGCGATGCCCTGCTCGTCGGAGACGGCGCTCGGGCTCGGCGCGGCGGACGGCGTGGCCGACGGGGTCGACGACGACGCCTTGCGGCCGGCCACCCGGGCGGTGTCGGTCTTACGACCGAGCACGTTGCCGTCGGCGGCGGAGACCTGGGCCACCACCGTCGCGGTGCCCGAGGTCACCCCGCTCAGGAAGGTCACCCGGTAGCGGACCGCCACGTTCCGCTTCTCGCACAGCATCGGCCGCTCCGGCTGCGTCGGCGACGTGGCCACCGTGCCGACCCCGACGCCGGACAGGCCCACCGGCTGCCAGTCCCGGCCGACCATGGCTTCGACCCGTATCTGGTCGGCCTCCAGGCCGCGCAGCTCGATCGCCAGCGCGGTGCGCGCGACCACGCACTCCTTGCCCTTCCGGCTCGCCGTGACGACGACCTGTCCGGACGACCCGGCGGTGAAGCTGTCGGGCACCCGCAGCCCCACCTTGGCCTCGTCGGCGGCCAGAGCCGGGCTCGACCCGACCGCGACCAGACCGGCGAACAGCAGGAACACCGTCGCGAACCGGGTCACACCGCGTCGTACCGCCATCATTCACCTCGCCGTCATGTTGTCCGTCCGGGTGGATCCGGCGGACAGGCTACCCCGCCCCGTCGTCAACACCGGCATCAAGCTGCACAGACAGTGTGCGACAGAACCCCACGAACCCCCCGAACAACGCGCCGAAGCACCCCACCCGGCCGCCCTTGGCGGCGGGTGACGGTCACAGGTCGATGCCGGTGAGGACCAGGACGCGGGGCTCGGTGTAGTCGTCCATCGCGCTGCGGACGCCCTCCCGGCCGACGCCGCTGCCCTTCACCCCGCCGTACGGCATCTGGTCGGCCCGGTACGACGGCACGTCTCCGATGATCACCCCGCCCACGGCGAGGGCGCGGTGGGCGGCGAACGCGGTCCGCAGGTCGTGCGTGAACACGCCGGCCTGCAGCCCGTACCCGGAGTCGTTGACGGCGGCGAAGGCGGCGTCGGTGCCGGCCACCGGGGCGACCGTCAGCACCGGCCCGAACACCTCGTCGGTGTTCACCCGGGCGTCCCGGGGCACGCCGGTGAGCACCGTCGGCGGGTACGTCGTACCCGTTCGCCGGCCGCCGGTCGCGATCTCCGCGCCGGCCGCGACCGCCTCGTCCACCCACTGCTCCACCCGGCTCGCGGCGGCCTCGTCGATCAGCGGCCCGACGTCGGTGTCCGGGTCGGCCGGGTCGCCGCTGCGCAGCGCCCGCACGGCCGCCACCAGCCGGGGCAGGAACCCGTCGTAGAGCCACTCGTGCACGTAGACCCGCTGCACGGCGATGCAGCTCTGCCCGGCCTGGTAGTTGGCGAAGGTGGCGATCCGTCCGGCGGCCCGGGTGAGGTCCTCGTCGGACGACCAGTCCTCGCAGATCACCACCGCCGCGTTGCCGCCGAGTTCGAGGGTGACGTGCTTGTCCGGCACCGCCCGGCGGATCGCCGTACCGACCGGGCCGGAACCGGTGAACGAGACCACCGGCAGCCGGGGGTCGGCGACCAGGTCGGCGGCCCGGTCGTTCGGCAGCGGCAGCACCGAGAAGCAGCCGGCCGGCAGGTCGGTCTCGGCCAGCAGCTCACCGAGCAGCAGCGCGGTCAGCGGGGTGGCCGGCGCCGGCTTGACCACGATCGGGGCGCCGACCGCCAGCGCCGGCGCGACCTTGTGGGCGACCAGGTTGAGCGGAAAATTGAACGGCGTGATGCCCAGCACCGGGCCGCGCGGCACCCGGCGGACCAGGGCGAGCCGGCCGGTGGCCGCCGGGTCGGTGTCCAGCCGCTGCACCTCCCCGCTGAACCGCCGGGCCTCCTCGGCCGCCCACCGGAACGTCGACACCGCCCGGGTCACCTCGACCCGGGCCCATTTGACCGGTTTCCCGCTCTCGGCGGTGATCAGTTCGGCGACCTCGTCGGCGCGCTCGGCGAGCCGCCCCGAGACGTGATCGAGGGCGGCGGCCCGGACGTGCGCCGGCAGCGCCGCCACCTCGGCGGCCACCGCCGCGGCCCCGGCCACCGCCGCCTCCACCTGATCGGCGGCGGCCACGCTGGTCCGCCCCACGACCCGACCGTCGTACGGATGCCGGACGGTCGTCTCGCCCTCGCCGTGGACCGCCCGGCCGGCCACGAAGAACGGTACGGATTCCACCCGTCGAGCCTAACGGCCTCGCCCCGACGCCCTACGAGCCTCAAGCCCGCCCGCCGCACGTGGCTGCCTGTGATCGTTAACGTCTCAGCCGTTCGACACGCCGATCGAACGACGGCTCAGACGTTAACGATCACTGCGTCCTCGACTGCCGGGGAGTTCCCGACCATGTGCAGGACCGTTTTCAGGCCGTGAACCGGGCCTTCGGTCCGAGGCAGGATCAGCGTCCGAATCCCCAGGGAGACTCCGCCGACGTCGTCCCTGGGGCTGTCGCCGACCATCAGGGTCTGGCTGCCCGGAACGTCGAGCAGTTCCAGCGCGCGGGCGAAGATCGCCGGGTCGGGCTTCACCAGACCCACCTCGAAGGACAGCATTACGCCATCGAGGAGACCACTCAGGCCAACTCGGTCCAGGAGCGGACGAATGTCCAGCCCGATGTTGGACAGCAGCACGATTCTGATGCCGCGTGACCTGAGTTCCCGGAGGACGGGGAGGGTGTCGACGAAGGGCGTCCACTGATCCGGCATGACCGCGTACAGTGCGGCGATCAGGTCGGGTTTGATGCCGGGATACAGCGCCACCGTCCTGCTGAAGACGTCCCGATGACGCTCGTGGCTGAGGTCGCGCTCGCTGCTGGGGTCGATCGTGTGGGCGTGCTGCCAGATCTGGTCGAGATGCTCACGCAGGCCCGTGATCTGGTCGGCGCTCAGCTCCGGCTCCGCGTTTCCGTCCTCGGCCAGGCGCCGGAGAGCGGCCTCGATCCAACGACGGGCGTCGCCGCCATCAACCAGCGTGCCGTGGAAGTCGAAGATGACTCCGTTGATCGCTTCGGGCGCTGTGTCGGTGAGCATGCCGCAGCCTATCCGCCGCCACCCTCGGCCCCGCAGCAGAATGGCCGCCGACCGGATCAGTCGCGACCCACGGCACCGGGCGGCGTCGGCGAGCTGCTCGCCCACCACGCCGCTGCGCCGGACGAGCCGACGGAGCGTCCGTGGCGGCGACTGTCCAGGAACCGGCAGCACGGTTGTCCCGACCGCCGGGGGCGGTGAAACTCGCGCGGTGCTCACCTCCCGGCCACCCGCCGACGACGCCTCGGACCTGGACTGGCTGCTGTTCGAGCAGTCGAACGTGCTCACCACCAGCCAGGCGACCGGTGCGCTCAGCCCGGGGACGCTAAGCGGGCTGATCCATTCCGGGCGCTGGCGATCCATCTGCCGGGGGCGTCGTGCTGGCCGGCAACGGTCGCCTCACCCTCGACCAGCAACTGTGGGTGGCGGTCCTGGTCACCGGGCCGGACTCGGTGCTGGCCGGGGCAACCGCGGCCGCCGAGGGCGGGGTACGCGGCCTCCGGCGCCAGGCGATACACGTCCTGGTCCCGGCCCACCGCCGCCCGGCGCGGAACGTCCTGCGCACGCTGCCCATCGACATGCCGGGGGTCATCCTGCACCGGACCTCGATACTGCCCGAGGAACACGTGCAACTGGCCCGGCCGATGCGTACCACAATGGCTCGTGCGGTAGTGGACGCCGCGGCCTGGGCGCGGGGCGCGGACCAGGCCCGGGTCGTCCTCGCGTCGGCGTGTCAGCAACGCCGGGTCACTCCGGCTGAACTCGGTGCGGTGCTGGAACGGCTGCCGAACGTGCCCCGGCGGGCGCTCATCCGGCAGACCATCGACGACATCTCCGGCGGAGCGGAAGCCCTGTCGGAGATCAACTTCGTCCGACTCTGCCGGCGGTACCGGCTTCCCGTGCCGGACCTGCAGGAGCGTCGGGTCGACGCGGCGGGACGGAACCGCTACCTGGACGCCTACTGGCGCGAATACCGGCTGCATGTCGAGGTCGACGGGGCGCACCACATGGACGTAAAACAAGTCTTGGACAGTTTGCGTTCCAACCGAACAGAACTTGTCCAAGACTCATTGGCTTTCCCCGCCAATGGCGGGGGCTCGGCGGCGCCGCGTCCGGGGTCATCAGCCGATCGGATGACCGAAGGCGATGATCGGCTATTTCCATGTGCGACGGACATCCTCCGACGCCTAGGAAGGACGCATGAGCAACGAACGGACCGTTCCCCTGCTGCCGTGCGCATCCATTGACGACATCCAAACCTTCTACGAGGTTCTCGGTTTCCACACCACGTACAAGCAACGCAAGCCCAACCCGTGCGTGGGGGTGCGGCGGGAAGACCTGCATCTGCAGTTCTTCGAGATCCCCGGATTTGATCCGGAGCAGTCCTATGGCTCCTGTCTCGTACTCACCTCGGACATCGAGGGACTGCACCGGGCATTCGCCGCCGGCATGCGCGCCGCGTACGGCAAGGTACTGGTGTCCGGAACGCCGCGGATGACCCGGCCCAGGGCGCGGAAGAACGCCGACGGGTTGGGCGGGTTCAGCGTCATCGACCCGGGCGGCAACTGGATCCGCGTCTTCCGGGACGCCGTCACCGCGCCGATGCCGGCCGCCACGCCTGCCGGGCGGCTGGCCAAGGCCCTGGCGAATGCTGTCGTGCAGGCCGATTCCAGGGGAAGCGTCGGACAGGCCGTTCGGATCCTGGACAGCGCGTTGGCCCGCCCGCAGTCCGACGATGACCCGGTCGAGCAGGTGGAGGTCCTGGTCTACCGCGCCGAACTCGCGATGGTGCTGCACGATCCAGCGACCACGGCCGAGATGCTGGCCCGCGCCCGGTCCGTCACGCTCACGGAACACGAATCCGAAAGGGCGGCAGCCACGTTCGACAACGCCGCCGAACTCGCAGCAGCACTGCGGTGACCCAGGGTTACGGACGATCGAGGCACGTGCGGCCACGGACCGGCAGTGGCTCGACGCGTGGCCGACTGGGCGGACGGTCAGCGGGATTCCCTCATGATCGTTAACGGCTGAGCCGTCCGACACGCCGGTGGAGCTACGGCTCAGACGTTAACGATCACCGGACTCCGGGGGCACGGCCGGAGTGGTTCCGGGGATGCTGGGCGGCGACGGGCACGGCCTACCTCATCTTCGTAGTAGCTACATCAAGGATGATGTAGGCCCAAAAGGGACAGCGCCTCGCGGGGAGTGCCTGCTTGGGCGAGTTGTCGGATTCCGTCGCGCTCGTGCAGCAGGAGGCGACAGCCGGTCGGGGCGAGGTGGACGGTGACCGGTTGACCGGCGTAGTGGTGGGCGAGCCGGAGGATCGAGGGTGTCGGGTCGTCCATGGCGGCGACGGCCGCGCTCTGCGGCACCGGCACCGGGCGACCCGGGTCGGTGGGGACGGTGCGGGCCAGGGCAAGCTCCAGGTAGGTGAGGCAGCTGGCGACGGCGGCCTCGACGGTCTGCTGCAGCGGCGGTTCGAGCCGAAAGGTCCGCGGACCGTCGGAGCCAGCGGACAGAACGTCGGAGCCGGCGGCCGGGCCGTCGGAGCCAGCGAGCGGGCCATCGGAGCCAGCGACCAGGCCGTCGGAGCCGGCGAGCGGGCCGTCGGAGCCAGCGACCAGGCCGTCGGAGCCGGCGAGCGGGCCGTCGCAGCCAGCGGCCGGGCCGTCGGGGCCGGTGGGCAGCGCGTCGGGCGGGACGACGTCGACCTCCCACCGGTGGCCGTGGACGCGCAGCGGATCGCCGTCGTGCTGCCGGTGGTCCTCGACGGTGATCACGATGGCCAGGTGCAGGCCGTGGGCGAGCCGGATCAACTCGGTCAGCGGCGGCACGTCAGGGGCGCAGGCGAGGACGAGCAGGCGCGCGCCGGGCAGGCCGCGGCCGATGGCGTGCAGGTGTTCGGTGAGCGGGTCGGCGCCGGCGTACGGGAGGGTGACGGTGCCGTCGCGCAGGTCCTGGCCGAGAGGCTGGCCCAGGTCGGCTTCGGTGAGGTCTTCGGGGCGTACCCGGAAGGTGGGTGCCCAGCGGGCGAGCCGGTAGCGGTCGGGGAGCTGGTGCACCGGCTTGCCGCCGGGTTGGGTGGCGACCAGCGGGGCGGGCGTGCCGGGGGTCGGCCGCCAGGTCTGGTGGACGACGCGGTGGCGCAGGTCGGTGAGGGTGACCGCGACGGCGTGGTGTCGGCGGTGGCTGCCCCGGCAGGTGTGGCAGGGCAGCGGTGAGGGGGCCATGCCGGCGCCGGAGCAGGCGGCGCAGTGCGGGTCGGCGGGTCGGCCGCCCATGGTGCAGTAGCAGCGGCGCAGCCCGTGGGCGGGCCGGCAGTCGGGGCACTCGTCGTACCCGATGGGGGTGCCCCACCACGACGGTGCCGGCGGTTGCCAGACGCGGTGCAGCGCGGTAACCGTGCGGCGGGTGACCTGGCCGGTGTCGCGTTCGGTGAGGATCTCGATGGTGCCGCCGACCCGCAGCCGCACGTGCCACCACCGGCCGTCGCGCCAGACGGCCTGTGCGCCGGCCGCGTCGGCCAGGTCGGCGTAGATGCGGCGTTCGACCTGGTCCAGGTCGACAATCGGGGCGCCGACCCGGTCGGGCGGTGCCGGCTCGATCGTGTACGCGGGCGCGCGCCGACCCCGCACGTCCAGCCCGTAGAGCGCGTCGGCGACGGTGGTCGCGGCGACCGCCGCGGGCAGGTCCGCGCCCCGGCGGGTCGGATCGTCGGGTACGTCGGCGCCGGGCAGCTCGTAGCGGATGTCCCAGGACAGCTCGCCCCAGCGTTGCCGGCGGGCCTCGACGACCAGGTCGAGCCGCAGCAGCTCGGCCACCTCGCACAACCGGCCCAGGTCCCGGTCGAGGTCGCGGGGCGTCTCGGCGGCGGTCCGGCCGAGGAACACCCACCACGGGTGGTAGTCCTGCCCGGCGACCACCTGCGCCTCGATCGCGTACCGGTCGGTGGCGGGCAGGTCGGGCCGCCACCGCGCCGGCAGCGACAGGACGAGCTCGCCGACCGGCCGGTCGGGGTAGCGCACGTCCCGGACCGAGCCGGCGCCGACGGCGGCGGCCAACTCCCGCACGACCGGATCCAGCGGCAGGCACCAGCCGTACCCGGCCCGCCGGTCCGGCGGCACCGCGCCGGGCACCACCTCGCGGGAGGCGACCGCGCCGGTGTCCAGGTTCGCCACGGTCAGCACGAGCTGCGCCCGCCGGCTCCCCCGCTGCCGGCACGACCCGCACGCCTGCGCCACGCTGCCGGCACCGCCGCAGACCCGGCACTCCCGGTACGCCTCGTCGGCCGGTTTGCCGAGGGCCGCGTCCTCGTCGACCAGGAACCGGTCGCCACGACTAACGCAGTGGCACCGGCGCAGCACGAACGTCAGCCCGTCGCAGTCCGGGCAGACCACGGTCACCGGCGCTCCCCCGCCGCCGGCTTTCATGGCGGTCACCGGGTGTGCCCGTTGTGGGCGTACCGGGACTGCCGGGCCCGCCACTGCCGGAACTCGGCCTCCACCCTGGCCGTCTCGGCCCGACTGGCCGACAACGCCTTGTACGCGTCGGCCAGGTCACCGGCCACCTGGTCGAGGAAGTTGCGGACCTCGGCCGCGTCGACGCCGCGCCGGCCCCGCCGGGTGAACGGCCGCCGCCGCACCTGCCACGGCCGCAACGGCAGGTACGACGCCGCCCGGTAACACGTCGAGTCCGTCTCCTGGGGCGGCGGCTCGGTCTGACGGCGCCCGGCGAGCAGACGACGGAACAACATGCGCACGGCGAACCCACCTCTCGAATCGGGGTTGTGCGGAGCGGGTGGGCCGTCCGGGAAGGGAACGGACGGCCCACCGGGCCCGACCACCGCAGCCACGACCAGCGGTACGACAGCCGAGCTGATCCACAAAGCCGCAGCTCAAGGAGGTTTCGCCAGCGGCTCGTGATGGCAGTGAAGCACCAGAGCCAGTCAATAGCAACGTCTAACAGGACCACTCCATTGCTATAGAGTCTCCAGATCCGTACACTCAGTCACGTGTCTATTCCCGGTTAGACAATCCATTCGCTCTCGTTAGCCACCGGAACGATTCACAGCCCCGCGACCAGGAGGCGCGCGTGTCACAAGGCGTAACCGGATCGACGATGCTTCGCCGGCAGATCGGGAGAAAGTTCGAGGCTCTTCGCAAGGCGGCCGGCATCACCATGGAGGACGCGGCCGAGCGGCTGGACCGTGCACGAGCGACCCTCTACCGCATCGAGAACGGCGCGGAAACGGTGCGCTTCCGCCAGGCCGACGTGGAGCAGATGCTCAACCTCTACGGCGCATCGGCGGAGGAAGCCGAACTCCTGCTCGCGATGACCGCTGCCACCCGCGAGAACAAGAATTGGTGGCACGACTACATCGGCTCGGGCCTGCCCCGCTGGTTCAACCTCTACGTTGGACTGGAAGCGTCCGCTGCCACCATCCGCCGCTACCAGAACGAGTTGGTCCCCGGCCTCCTGCAGACCCGGGCCTATGCCGAGCAGGTCTTCAGCATGCCGGGAGGCGCGGTCAACATCGCCGAGCCGAACGACGTGCAGCGCGCCATCCAACTCCGGATGGAACGCCAAGCCATCCTGACCCGCTTCTCGCCGTTGCAACTAAGCGTGATCCTCAACGAGTCGGTTCTACGGCGGCAGGTCGGCAGCCCAGAGATCATGTCCGAGCAACTGAACCAGATCATCAAGGCCGCCGAGCTACCGAACGTAACTGTAAAAATCTTGCCGTTCTCGGCCGGATTGCACGCCGGCGCGATGACCGGAGCGTTCTCAATCTTGGAATTTCCGCGCGGCAAGGACGGCGAGGTGGTGGAGCCGACCGTGGTCTACATCGAGACGGCCACCGGTGCGATCTACCTCGACAAGCCCCACGAAGCCGGAACACACTCGGATATCTGGAAGGACATGGAGGGGCGAACCCTGAACGAGTCCAAGTCCAGGAGCATGATGCAGACCATCGCAGAGGAGTACGGCAATGCTTGACCGGACGGCACGCTGGCGCAAGAGCAGCCGAAGCAACAACGGTGGCGAGTGCGTCGAGGTCGCCGACAACCTGCCGGGCGTCGTCGGCGTTCGGGACAGCAAGGATCCGACAGGTCCGGTGCTGACGTTCGACCGAGACGGTTGGGGCCGCTTCCTCGACGGCCTTAAGGACGGCGACGCGGCAGCCTGATACCGAGCTGGACGCGGGAGCCTACCGGCCCCTCGGCGGGCCTCCGCGTTATTCACCGACTTGATGCTGTCGGATAGTGTTCGTCTGACCACAGCAGACGCTTGCGCGGTCGCGACAGCGACCCTCGGAAGAAAGAGCGAGATGGCCAGCATCGAGGAAGTCAAGGCAGCGCTTGCCCAAGCAGCCGAGCAGGGCAACACCGCGGTCAACCAGATCCAGGCCGCTGCGGCCGGCGTCGAACAGACTCTCGCCAGGCTGCGCGCCGTCGCCGCCGGCACCGGCCACCCGAAGATCGCCGAAGCCATCGCCCGCGCCGAACAGAGCAAGCAGCACCTGGCTCAAGCCGCGCAGCTCGTGCAGGGCGGATCGCAGGCCGCTCGGGAGTACATGAGCGTCCTCGGCTGACCATGAACATCGGGGATGTCAAGGCGACGATCCGGCAAGGCGGTCACTCACTCGATGAGGCGCGCAAGGGCATCGAGCAGGTGAACGGCCGCCTGACCGATGTATCCGCTCTGGCGCTGGCCACCCTGACCGACAGCCACCACGACCTGACCGAGAAGGCGCGTGCAACGTTGGCCGAGGCCAAGCACGAGATCGAGTTGGTGGTCCGACGCCTCGAAGAAGCCCGGGAGCACGCGCAGAAGTATTCGGCCACGCTCGGATGAGTGGACTCGTTGAGCAGATCGTCGCTCAGCTCCGTGCCGCAGCGAACGAACTCGACAGTGCGGCTGCGGCCACCCATCGCGTCGGGGCGGATGCGCAGCAGGGGCACGCCCTACTCACCGCGGCTGGTCAAGGCAGCGATCATCGCGACATCCGCGCCGCGGTCGACAGCAGCCAGATCGCCGCCGCCAAGGTCGGCAAGGTCGAGCGGTTACTTGCCGAAGCCGCCAACCACCTGAACGCCTACGCCAACCACATCGCCCCTGGCTCTGCGCCTGAAAAGCAGGCAGCAGAATCAGCCATGCCCAGCGGTGAGGAACTCCTACAGGAGGCGGCACGGCGATCCGAGACCCACCGGGGCGCTCAAGGCTTCTTCAGTAAGATGACCCGGAACATCGAGGACATTCAAGACACCGGCAAGTCCGTGACCGAGGCGGCCGAGAACGTATTCAAGGTCACTATGCACAAGGCAGGGCCCTCCGGCGGCCACAGCACCGGCACCACCACCCCTTCGGTCCAGCAACCAGATACAACGAACAAGATTGATGTTCCTGGCACGGCGGGCAGTCTGATCGTCATAGGTGTCGTGGTCGGCATCGCCGTCCATAAGACCGGGCGGATGGCTCGCGAATATCTAACGAAACGGTGGAGAGATGCAGGCCAAGCAGGAGCTGACTGACCTGATCAGGGCGATGGCCCGGCAAGATTGGGGCACCATCGACCAGCTACTCGCCGAGCTGGACAGGCTCGGCTGGGCGGGCGGCTCGCAAGTGCTGAGCGCGGCGTTCTATGTCGCGGTCACCCGCCGGTTCTCGCCCGACACCGACGTCAGGGCGATCACCGCCTATGTGGCGGACGTGCGGTCCCGGTACCAGGACGGCAAGAGCCTCCCAGCAATGGACCTGGAGGCGATGATCCGCGCAGCGCTCGGCGAGGCTGACTTGATCGACAACCTGGCGCCAGAGGCCGCGTTCTCGGCTCAGCTCGCGCTGTTGAGCGCTCTGCTCGACGACCTGAACCTCGACGAGCCTCAGCTTGAGAGCTTCATCCAAGAGACCGAGCGGACGGCGGCTGAGTACATGTAGCGACTCCTCCACCAAAGCGCTGGGGGAATGTACCCATGAGCGTCCGGCCAGAGATAACCGACCTGCTTCGAGCTCTGGCTCGGAGTGACTGGGGAACCGTCGACCGCCTGACCGGCGAGTCGAAGGTCATGGAGCTGCCCAATGCGCTACAGGTGATCGGCATGGCCTTCGCCCTGGCGGTCGGCAACCGGTTCGGCGCGGCACCGGACCTGAACGCAATCACAAGATTCGTGTCTGACACTCGCGCCCGGTACGTGGACGGCAAGGATCTGCCGGCACTTGAGACGGAGGCGTTGATCAGAGCAGCCGTCGGAGAGCCGGAACTTCTCGACACCCTCTCGCCGGAGGTCTACATCCCGGCGCAGATCGTTGTCCTGGGCACGCTGCTCCGCGATGACATGCACAGCGAGGAGCAGCTTGAGACCTTCATCAACGAGGTCGAGCAGGCGGCCGCGCAGTATTTGTAGCCGGAAATAGACCAGCGAGGCGACGAGTGTCGGCTCAACGTGACGGCGTCCACCATCGCGAGTGACCTGGTCAGGGCGTCATGCTCGCCAGGACTGGGACGAGGCCGACCGCCTCGCGGCCAGCCTGGGCGATGCTTGTTGGAAGCACGGCTTACCACGTCATCGCGGCGGCGAGCATTCCCAAGATCGCCACTTGGCTGAGGAAACGCTACTTCTTCTCCAGGTGTCACCAGCCGGGCCGTCGGCTTGGCGCCGAAAGCATCCACCGCAATGGCCGTAGTATCACCATGAAAGATGAAGTTGGGCGGCACCTGAAGGGGGCACCGTTGCCGGACGCCAGCTGGCACTACTCTCCAGACCTTGTCGATCGACTGGTCGATACCATTCCCATATTGGTCAAGTCGAAGCAGCAAACAATCGACTTTTTCCGGAGTGCCGGGGTCGCCGAGGCTTTGCTGCGCAAGATTCAGGCGACGGTATCTACCGATGCTCGGTCGATTAGTAAATACGAGATTGCTCGCATCGTCATTCGTCAGTTGAACGATGGCGGAGATCGGTTCCTGCGTGAGCGGCGTGAAATAATTCGGCGCGTGACCCAATGGGAGGATTTTACGCTTTCTTGGCCTAACGATCAGGACAAAGCTCGTGGACTCGTAGCCGCAGTTCGACAAATCGTCGACGTACGAGATTCCTTTACTCGGATGCAACAGGAGCGCGACCAAGAGCGCCTAGCACGCATTCGAGAGCGAGAAGAGCAGCTTGAACGGAAGCGGAGTCACCGCGCCGCGAGGACGGCATTGCGTACGCGGATGATCGACCTTAAAGGTGAGTCGAATCCTCAGCGACGAGGAAGGAGAATCGAGGTTTTACTCTCCGACCTTTGTAAAGTTGAGGGTATACAAATACGCGAGCCGTTCGAGGTACGCAGCGCCGGCACGCCTGAGGAGCAGATCGACGGTGTCGTCATGGCGGACGGTCATCTCTACCTCGTGGAAGTCAAGTGGTGGAGCGAGCCTATCGACATTGCCCCCATGTCGAGTCATCTTCTTAGACTTTTCAGGCGGCCCGACGTTAGGGGCCTCTTCATTTCCAACTCAGGCTATACCGATCCCGCGGTACAGGCGTGCCGAGACGTGCTGTCCCAGAAGTTAATGGTCCTCGCAGAACTGAACGAACTCACGCTCCTACTTGAAGGTGATCGCCCCGTCGAAGACTGGATCCGCGAGAAGACAGCTACGGTTGTGACGGAGCGCGAGCCATTTCGAATCCTAATTCGTTAGTGACGGCCGCAATCGTAGAGCGTAAAAGAAGGAAGCGAATAAACTTTCCCCGACTAGAGCCGGAACAAATATCGCGGGGACAAATGATTGGACAGCGGGGTTAATAGGCGCGACCATAGTTCAATGAACCTGGCGCGAGAACACTCCGATGATCCAAACTTCTGCTCCCCCTGGCCGGCGGCTGACACTAGCCTGCTAGCCAAGGGCGAGGATTGGTGGCTTGTAGCCTGCATGGACTGGCCACGGGACCGCTGGATCGGCTACATCAAGGGCTATTGGAAGGCCGCTACGGTGATCGCCGAGCAGGTCACTGTCACTGGCCGAGACCAAGACTACTTGGTCTACCCGTTCCTCATGTGTTGGCGTCACTACGTTGAGCTTCAGCTCAAGGCTTTGATCCTTCTGACCAAAACGTATCGCCGCGAGCCTGCGAATCTGCCACTAACCCACAAGATTGACCAGTTGTGGCGGGTGACTCGCCCGTTGTTGCAGGACGCGTTCCCGGGCGACTCCCAAGAGGACCTAGACAACGTCGAGCGAGTCCTCCTGCAGCTAAACAGCTTCGATCCCACTTCCGAGCACTTCCGTTATCCGATCCATAGGGACGGCTCGGAGACACTCTCGACACTTGGCCGCGTACATATCCGCCGGTTCCACGAGGTGATGGAGGCGGTCGCGGGCCTGCTCGACGGCTCGGATACCGGGATCCGCGTGCTAACCGACCAGCGCAATGAGCACGAGGAAGCTATGCGGGATCTGTACAAGAGCTGCGAGGAACGTTAGCGGACCGCGGTCAGATTCGGGATGAGCTGGACCGCTATGCGCTACTGGACGACTAACTAGTGGCGGTCAAGCAGGCGAATCTATCGGCTTCGCGTCGAGCTGTTCGACGTCCGAGATGACCTCACGCACGGTCTGATAACGCTTCGCAACGTCATGTGCCGCACACTTCTGCACTATTCGGCTCACTTGGTCGTCGGTCGACTTAAGAGATTCCCTGCCCGTAAAGATATAGGATAATATCCAGCCGATTGAATAAATCTCGTTCAGAACCCCATAGCTCTTGAAGTCATGGAGGAGAGGATCGCGGATGGTTCCACGCATCTCCGTATGAGTTCGAGTAAATTCTGACGCCTGATCTTTCACTAGACCGAAATCCGACAGCTTCACAAGAACCGCGCCACTTTCATAGACCTTCAGAAGAACGTTCTGAAGGCTAATGTCACGGTGCAGTAGCTTCTGGCCATGGAGGTAGTTGATCCCGTAAAGGAACTGAAGCGCGATACGCTTCCTAGAGGAAAATGAAAGCTTGTTGTTTCGTCTGGCAATAAACCCCCTCAACGTATCGTCACAGTACTCCATGCGGTACTCATTCCGCTCCTGGTCGTACTGATACACCTCAAGAACATAAGGGAAGCTGAGGCGTTTCATGACATCAAATTCCCGCTTGAATCGGAGCAGGTCGCGCTCTTCTATTCCTCGCTTAGCCCGCTTTATTGCGAACTTTACACCATAATCGGGGTCGACATAAGAATAGACGATTGCGTAAGAGCCTTGCCCTTCCATTTTTAAACTGACCGCCGATTGGCGCTTCTTTAGGCTCGCAGCCATGTCGGACTGCAGGAAGATCGGCTCGTACTTCACGACCATAATTTGCTCAAAGTCATCAGGAATCTTACTCCCGCCGCTGCTAGACAGCCAGGGATCGCAACGCCTGATCGCCTCCTTATACCTCTCATCGAGCGCTACTTCAATGCCAGCATGGTTGAGGCCCTGAAGATCTTGGTTCAATTCGTCGATAAGTGCGATAAGGTCACGACTACTTTCGGCCCAGTAGTGATGGGTACTTCTCGCCCGATCATTAACGCTTTCGAAGTGGCCATTCAGCCGCTCGTGAAGGACCGCGAACATATGTCTGAAGTTTTGGTAATCATAAAGCCGCAAGAAAGCCTGCGATGCTTCCTGGGCGGCATACTTTGCTCTGAGATCGTCCAGCATAAATCTTGAAGATCTCAGCGCGTCATTCACCATCGAGCCACACCAGCCTCTACTCGTCACTCTATAGTAGCCGCTAAGCGGATCGCGGTGATTATACCGGCCCGGACGTCTTCAAATCCGGATGACCGGTTCTTAGCCTGTGCGGTCAGTCAGCTGCCGTGCGCGAGCAGCACGCTCGCGTCGCCCAGGGTGAGCTCGGCGGAGGTGTACGGGACAGGCACGCGCTCCCCGTGGAGATATTCGACCCTCGTCCGGTATCCGGTCGGGATGGGCCCGGTGTGTTCGTAGATCGCCTCCTGGGTCACCACCCAGTACACGGGGTAACCGGCCCGACCGTAGAGCCGGGCCTTGACGTTGAGGTCCTGGATCACGGTCTCGTCGGCAACGTCGACCACGAGCAGCACGTCGGCGGCGTCCCATACCGACAGCCTTGTCCCGACGGTCCCGACGGTCCCGATCGGATCCGCGTCGACCCGACGCACCCAACAGTCGGGGTCGGGCAGGGACTCTCCCGTCGGCAGCGTCGCGGTCGTTACCCGCGCCCCGGCCCGCGGCAGCAGAGCGAGAAGCTGGCCAACCGTATCGCCGTGCCACGAACCGATCGCTACTCGCCAGATCTCTCCTTCGACGAGTTCCACCCGGTGGTCGAAGGCACCCGCATCGGACGCCCGCACGAACTCGCTCCGGCTCCATCGGTAGGAAAGCATGGGCTCATTCGAACAGTTCGCGGATGACCCCCATGGCCCTCGGCGAGATCACCTCGTCTGGATAGAAGTCCCCGCAGAGGCGGACGGCGTCGTCCACGGTCGTGACCTCTGACAGCGCCGCCAAGGTGCGAAGGTCGTCCACATCTCGGGCCCGCGCCGCAAGCGCCTTCATGGCGAAGATGTGCTCTGGTGAGGCCGCCATGACGCGTAACCCCGGATGGTCGAAGACCCGCCGCCGCCCCGGATCCTCCTTCCCGGAGACGTACACGCTGGCTTGCTCGTTGAGCCACCACGGAGGCAGCCCCAGGTCGTCGGCCACCGCCCGCGCCTCGTCGAGGACGACACCGTGCGGAATGAACATCGCATCGACGTCCCTGGTCACCCGCTTGGCATCGTAGGCCAGCGCCATCGCGGCGCCGCCCACGACAAAGATGTCAGCGACGACGCCGCGGCGAACGAGCCTCTCACCAAGTCGGGTGAACGCACGCTCGAGTTCCACGCGCCCCATCAGGACGCCGTCGGCCCCTGTCACGCCGCTGCCAGGTCATGAACGGACAGGTACACACCGTGCTTCCGGAACGCGGCTGGTGCCCACGCCAGCGCGTCGGCACGGTGGATGGCCAGTTCGGCCGGGAACCAGGCTCGCCGCAGCACCCGTGCCTCAACCCACCCGGGCGGGGCAAGATCAACCTGTGCGAGCAGGTGCTCCGCGAGTGCCGCGAGCAGCGCATCCCAGCGTTCGTCCCCACACGGCTCAGGCTCGTCCCTCAACAGGTCGACCCTGGTGTCCGCCGGCTCCCACCGGTACTCCTCCTGGAACTCCCACACCAGCTTCCAGCGGATCTGATCGCTCTCGGCGGACGCGAGACGGGCTGCCAACATGGCCAGGGTCATCGGCTCGTAACCAGTACCCACAGCGTGAACCCCACCTCCGGACCAACAGCATCGCTAACTGCAGATTACCGTCTCCCCCCGCTGGTAGACGCGTCTACCACCGGCAGAGCTGCGCCGAGTGGGTGTTGACGGGCCAGTCAGTGGCGGTGACGGCGGCGGAAGGTCGTGGCCGCCACCAGCAGGACTGCTACCAGGAACATCGCCGTGCCGATCACGTTCACCTGCGGCGGGATCCCCCGCTGCGCCGCCCCCCACACGTACATCGGAAACGTCACCGTCGTCCCGGCGTTGAGGTTGGTCACGATGAAGTCGTCGAAGGACAGCGAGAACGCCAGCAACCCCGCCGCCACGATCCCCGGCAACAGCAACGGCAGGGTGACCCGCCGAAAGACCTGCCACCCGGTCGCGTACAGATCCGCCGCCGCCTCCTCCAACGCCGGGTCCAACCCCGCCAGCCGAGCCTTCACCACGACCACCACGAACGACACGCAGAACGTCACGTGCGCCACCAGAATCGTCCAGAACCCCTGCGGCACCCCGGCCGCCACGAACAGAGTCAGCAGCGACGACCCGAGCACCACCTCCGGCATCGCCAACGGCGCAAGGATCAGCGGACCGAGCGCCGACCGGCCACGGAACCGGTAACGAACCAGCGCGTACGCCAGCATCGTGCCGAGCACGGTGGCGACCACCGTGGCCAGGATCCCGATCTGCACGCTGCGCACCAGCGCGTCACACAGCCCGGCCGCCCCGCACGGATGCCGCCAGTTGTCCAGCGTGAACGCGTGGAAGTCGTACGACAGCCGACTCGACGGCCGGTTGAACGACAGCCCGACGACGACGGCGATCGGCAGGAACAGGTAGCCGAGCACCAGCAGCCCGACCCCCAGCACCCAGTGCCCGGCCAGCCAGCGCCAGACCCGCCGGGCGACACTCACGGTGCGACCCGCGAGAGCGGTTGCGCCGCAGCCCCCCGGGGACGGCGCAGCCAGCCGAGCACGAGGACCAGGACGGCCGCCAGCAGCAGGAAGGACAGCGCCGACGCCTGCGGGTAATCCAGCCGGACCAGGTACGCCGAGTCGATGACGTTGCCGACCATGTACTGGTTCGGGGCGCCGAGCAGTTCGGCGTTGACGTAGTCGCCGGCCGCCGGGATGAAGAACAGCAGCACGCCGGCGACCAGGCCGGGCATGGACAGCGGCAGGGTCACCCGACGGAACGTGCGCACCGGGCCCGCGTACAGGTCGCCGGCCGCCTCCAGCAGCCGGGGGTCGAGCCGCTCCAGGCTCGCGTACAGCGGCAGCACCAGGAACGGCAGGAAGTTGTAGACCAAGCCCGCGACCACCGCCGCCGGGGTGGCCAGCAGCCGGCCGTCCGGCCCGAGCAGGTGTACGGCGCGCAGCGCGCCGACCAGCCATCCAGTGTCCGACAGGATCGTCTTCCAGGCCAGCGTGCGGACCAGGAAACTGGTGAACATCGGCGCGACCACGCAGACCAGCAGCAGGTTGCGCCAGCGTCCGGCCTTGCGGGCGATCGCGTACGCCAGCGGGTAGCCGAGCGCGACGCCGATCAGGGTGGCGGTCCCGGCGTACAGGAAGGACCGGACGAACTGCGGCCAGTAGGCCCGCAGCGCGGCCGGGTAGTTGCCGACCGCCCAGGTCATCGCGTACCCGTCGGTGAGCGACCCGGCCGGGTCGTACAGGCTCGCGGCGCCGAGCTGCACCGCCGGCACCGCGAAGAACAGCACCAGCCACCCCACCCCGGGCAACACCAACAGGTACGGCAACAGCCGCCCCCGGCCACCGGTCACGCCGGCACCTCGTCCGGATCCAAGGAGGCCGGCTCGACGGAGGCCGGGCCGGTGGAGCGGGGCAGCAGGAAGGCGTGGTCGGGCCACCAGTACGCCTGGACCGTAGCGCCGATCGGCCAGCGGTCCGCCGTGACGCCGCTGTTCGGGGCGAACGCGGACAGTTCGGTGCCCCAGCCGGTGCGCAGCAGGTACTCGGTGCCCACACCGAGGTAGGACACGTCGGTGACCGTGCCGGCCACCGAATGATGCCCCGACGGGACCTGCTCGACCGTGCCGGTCAGGTGCAGCTTCTCGGGGCGTACCCCCAAATGGACCGCGCCCCGGTCGGACCGGGCGCGGGCCGCGGGCACCCGGAACCGCGAGCCGTACGCCCGGACCGGGACCTCGCCGCCGGTCGGGCCGGCTGCCTCGGCGGGCAGCAGGTTGCAGCGGCCGAGGAAGGTGGCGACGAACGCGGTGGCCGGCAGTTCGTAGAGGTCGGCGGGCGGGCCGAGCTGTTCGACCCGGCCGGCGTTCAGGACGGCGACCGTGTCGGCGAGGGTCATGGCCTCTTCCTGGTCGTGGGTGACGTGCAGGAAGGTGACGCCGACCTCGTCCTGGACGCGCTTGAGTTCGGTCTGCATCTGCCGGCGCAGCCGCAGGTCCAGCGCGCCGAGCGGTTCGTCGAGCAGCAGCACCCGGGGCTGGTTGACCAGCGCGCGGGCCAGCGCGACGCGTTGCTGTTCGCCGCCGGAGAGCTGGCCCGGCCGGCGCCGGTCGTAGCCGGCCAGCCGGACCAGTGCCAGCATCCGCCGGACCCGGCCGGCCACATCCGGTACGCCGCAGCGGCGCAGGCCGAAGGCGACGTTCTCGAAGACGTCCAGGTGCGGGAAGAGCGCGTAGCTCTGGAACACGGTGTTGACCGGGCGCCGGTGCGGCGGCAGCCGGGTGAGGTCCCGGTCGCCGAGCAGCACCCGGCCCGCGTCGGGGCGGTCCAGGCCGGCGACCATCCGCAGGGTGGTGGTCTTGCCGCAGCCGGACGCGCCGAGCAGGGCGAAGAACGAGCCGGCGGGGACGGTGAGGGTGACGTCGTCGACGGCCGTGACCGGGCCGAACCGGCGGGTGAGGCCGGTCAGCCGGAGGTCGTCGCCGGCTGTCTCGCCGTCGGTCATTTGCCGATCACCCGTTGGAACTTCTCCTCGTACGTCTTCTCCTGCGCCTCGGTCAGCGCCATGAAGACCTTCGACACGGCGAAGGTGTCGTCGTCCGGGAAGACCAGCGGGTTGTCGGCCAGCTTCGGGTCGGTCCTCGCCGCCTCCTCGCGGGCGCCGCGGACCGGGCAGATGTAGCGCACCGCGGCGGCCACCCGGGCCGCCACCGCCGGGTCGTAGTAGTAGTTGATCAGGCGTTCGGCGTTGGCCCGGTGGGTGGCGCTGTTCGGCACCAGCAGGTCGTCGGAGTAGAGCATCGATCCGGACTCGGGCGTCACGAACCGGATCTTCGGGTTCTGGGCGGCGAGCTGGATGATGTCGCCGGACCAGCCGAAGCACGCGGCGATGTCGCCCCGGGCCAGCTCGGGGGCGTAGTCGTTGCCGGTGAACCGGCGGATCTGGCCGGCGCGTACCGCCTTGTCGAGCTTGGCCAGCGCCGCGTCGAACTGTTCGTCGGTGAAGTTGGCCGGGTCGTGCCCGTTCGACTGCATGAGCAGGCCCATGGTGTCGCGCATCTCGGCCAGCAGGGTCACCCGGCCCTTCAGGTCGGGCCGGGTCAGCAGCTCGTCGACGGTCCGGACCTCCCGGGCGACACCGCCGTGGTAGGCCAGCGCGGCCAGGCCGGACTGCCACGGCACGGCCAGCCGCCCCACCGGGTCGAACGACCGGTTGCGCAGCGCCGGCACCAGGTTCCGCCGTACGTCCGGCAGGTTGTCCGGGTCGAGTCGTTGCACCCAGCCGAGCCGGATCAGCCGGATGACCATCCAGTCGGTGAGCACGATCAGGTCCCGGTCGATGGACTGGCAGGCGGCGAGCTGGTTGCGGACCTTGCCGAAGAACTCGTTGTTGTCGTTGATGTCCTCGGTGTAGGTGACCCGGATGCCGGTGGACCGCGCGAAGGCGTCCAGGGTCGGGCGCTTCGACGGGTCCCGCCCGTCGACGTCGATGTACTGGATCCAGTTGGCGAAGCTGAGCGTCTTCTCCCGGTCGGAGTGGTCCTCCGCGACGCAGCCGCCGGAGGTGTGCCCGGTGCCCTTGGTGCCGCAGCCGGCCACCCCGCCGCCGGCCGCCAGCGCCGCGACCGCGGCGAGGCCGCCGCGCAGGACGTGCCGCCGGCTGACCGGCATCCGGCGGTGGGGACGGCGAGGGCGCATCGCACGGCTCCTGTGAGGGGTCGGTAGCCGCGCCGGGGCCGTTCGGCAGCGCCGGTCGGCGGGCGGCACGGGGTCGGTTTCGCCGATCGATCGTGGCACGCCACGGCGCCCGTCCCGCTGGCGGGTCGGGCGGACCCTACCGGCGGACCGGCCCGGTGCTGCCCGGCCGACCGGCCCGGTCACCCGCCGGTGACCCGGCGGAACTTCTCCTCGTACGTCTTCTCCTGCTGTTCGGTGAGGGACATGAACAGCTTCGACTTCAGCAGCATGGCGTCGTCCGGGAAGATCAGGGGGTTGCGCGCCAGCGCCGGGTCGATTCGTTCCATCTCGTCCCGGGCGCCCACCACCGGGCAGATGTAGTTGACCGCGGCCGCCAGCCGGGCCGCGGTCGCCGGGTCGTAGTAGTAGTCGATCAGGCGCTCGGCGTTGGCCCGGTGGGTGGACCGGTTGGGCACCAGCATGTCGTCCGAGAAGATCATCATGCCGGACTCGGGCGTGACGAACCGGATCTTCGGGTCCTCGGCGGCGAGCTGGATGACGTCGCCGGACCAGCCGAAGCAGGCGGCGATGTCGCCCTTGGCCAGGTCCGGGGCGTAGTCGTTGCCGGTGAACCGGCGGATCTGCCCGTTGCGCACCGCCCGTTGCAGCTTCTCCAGCGCGAGGTCGAAGTGCCGGTCGGTGAAGTTGGCCGGGTCGTGCCCGTTCGACTGCATGATCAGGCCCATCGTGTCGCGCATCTCGGCCAGCAGGGTGACCCGGCCCTTCAGGTCCCGCCGGGTGAGCAGCTCGTCGACGGTGCGCACCGCCTTGGTCTCGTGGCCGTTGTAGGCCAGCCCGGCCAGGCCGGACTGCCACGGGATGGCCAGCCGGTTGTCCCCGTCGAACGACCGGTTGCGCAGCGAGGGCAGCAGGAAGCGCTGCACGTTCGGCATCGCGGCGGTGTCCAGCCGCTGCACCCAGCCGAGCCGGATCAGCCGGGCCGCGAGCCAGTCGGTGACCACGATGATGTCCCGGTTGATCGACTGGCAGGCGGCGAGTTCGCCGCGCACCTTGCCGAAGAACTCGGCGTTGTCGTTGATGTCCTCGGTGTACGTCACCCGGATGCCGGTCATCTCCTGGAAGGTCTCCAGGGTCGGCCGCTTGGTCGGGTCCTTGGCGTCGACGTCGATGTACCGGATCCAGTTGGAGAAGTTCAGCGTCGGCTCCAGGTCGGAGCGGTCCTGGCTCACACAACCGGCCTCGGCCTGTTTCGGCGGCACGGCCGCTGTGCCGCAGCCGGCCAGCCCGGCGCCGGTGGACAGGACGGCGGCGGAGGCGAGACCGCCCCGCAGGAAGGCGCGCCGCGACAGGGACGCGGACAGGCGGCGGTGGAACACCATGAGGCTCCTCGAAGGGTGTGCCCGGCCGGCCGGGCATCGTCGCCCGCCGTGACCGGACGACGTCGATCAATCCGGCAGGGGCAGATAGTGACACGAGGGGACGGAACAGAACGAATCCGTCGGGGGCGTACGGACCTTCGTCGAGGTCAGTGCGCGGGAGGGATCACCCGGAGGTGGCCGCGCCGGCCGGTCTGGTGTCCGCCGGGCAGGTCGACGTCGATCTCCTCGGCCCGCTGCACCGGGCGGGCGGCCTCGCGGACCGCCTCGGCGAGCGCCACCAGGTCGTCGGTGGTGGGCGGCGGCGGCTCGAACTCGCCCTCGTGCCGGACCACGTCCCAGCCGCGCGGGGCGGTCAGGCTGCGCGCGTGCTGCTCGCACAGGTCGTAGGTGTGCGGCTCGGCGAACGCGGCCAGCGGACCGACCACGGCTGTCGACTCGTTGTACACATAGGTCAGCGTGGCGACGGCCTGTCTGGGACAGCCGTTACGGGAGCAACGCCGTGGTGACCTCACGGCCGCACGGTATCGCCAAAGCCGGCTCCGGAACACCCGTTCGGCGATCCGACACGCCGATGATGATGATCACAATTCGGGCGCCTCGCCCGACACCGGCACCAACCGCCCGGGATCCGTGGCGGGGATCACGGCCGCCCCCGCCGGGCGGCGCGACACGTCCGACCGCGACGGGTCCGGACCGCCCGGGCGGGGATACGCTGGGCGGTGAACGGGGCGTCCAGCGTGATGCCCGGCCAGCGGGGTGAAGGGTGCACATGACCAGTCCGGACCACCGCCGTCCCGGCACCGGGCGCCGGAGCCACCGGGACCGGCACGGCCGGGGGTTGCGGGGTCGGCTCGTGCCCGCGACGGTGCCGCTGGCCCGGACCAAGTCGGAGATCTTCGATGATCTCGTGCTGGACACGGTGGAGACCCTCGAACGCCGGTTCGCCAAGGAGCTGGCCGGTGTCGAGTTCGCCGTCGAGGACGTACCGCCGGACCTGAACGTCTACGACTCCGACGTCCTGGAGGACGGCGAGGTCCCGTTGGCCCGGCTGCTGCCCGGACGGCCCGGGCGGCAGGAGGTGCCGCCCCGGATCGTGCTCTACCGGCGCCCGCTGGAGTTCCGGGCCATGGACCGGGAGGATCTCGCCGACCTGGTCCACGATGTGATCATCGAACAGGTGGCGAACCTGCTGGGCGTCGACCCGGACGAGTTGTCCTGACCGGTCAGGCGACCCGGCGCTTGAGCTTGCGGCGTTCCCGCTCGGACAGCCCACCCCAGATGCCGAACCGTTCGTCGTGCCCGAGCGCGTATTCCAGACACTCGGTCTTGACCTCGCAGCGGGAGCAGATCCGCTTCGCCTCACGGGTCGAGCCGCCCTTCTCGGGAAAGAACGCCTCGGGGTCGGTCTGCGAGCACAGTGCCCGCTCCTGCCACTCCGGCGCGTTTCCGAGCAGGTCGGCCACTTCGAGCCGGCCGTCCATCCAGTTGCCTCCTTTTCGTGCGACGACGGCTCCGCCGTCGCAACCCCCCACGCGGAAGGCGTTTCACCCCGTCCGTCCGGTGGCCATTTCCCTCCACTCCGAGCGAACAACCCCTTTGAAATTACACGCGTGTAATGCGTGCGCCGTCAAGCCGAACCTGATAAGTGGGGTTGCTCTCCCGGTGTGTCGCGGCCGGCTGGTGCAACCGCCCCGACAAACTGACCTATCGGTTCAGGGCCGGCCCGGGTAACGCCTCCTGCGGCGAGTCGTCGAAAAAACGGCGTGGCGTACTCGGCGTGTCGAGATGCGTACGCCGGGAAATCCCATCGCGACAGCACGAAAAACCCGCGTTCCGTCCACATGATGGACGGAACGCGGGTTCGTGGGCGAGCCGGTCGGCTCAGTCGGCCGGGTGGTGGTACGACACCCCGTCGGGCCAGGTGAACTCGCCCACCCGGCCGCCGTTGATCGTCACCGTGCCCACCGGTACGTCGTCGGTGGCCCAGACGGTGTAGGTCCCGGCGGTCAACTCGGGATAGACGGCGCTGTGCAGTACGGCGTCGCCCAACCGGCGGGGACGAACCGCCGAATGGGTACGCGGCGCCGTACTCCCCCGATCCACCGGACTGACCTCGATCTCCGCACCCAGCAGCTCGGGTCCGGTGTGGATCACCAGGGCTCCCGTGTCACCACCGATGTCCAGCACGACGGTGCCGGTGTACGACGGCGCCAGCGTGTGGTGATGGTGGTGGGTGGCGGTCATTTCTTGGCCGCCGGCGGGTTGTTGAAGCCGTCGTACGGCACCCCCAGGTACGGGAAGCGGTTCAGGAACGGCGCCGTCACGTCGGCCGCGCTCAGCCCGTCGGTCAGCTGCCCGGCCGCGTCGTCGGGCTTGAAGCCCTTGTCCACCAACGGGACCGTCACGCCGGCGATGGCCCGCAGCGCGATGCTGACCACGTCGTCGGTGACCCGCCGGCCGTTCGGGAAGCCGGCCAGGTCGCCGCCGAGCAGGCCGAACTTGTTCTGCTTCGCCGCCGGCTTGATGGCGGTGTTCAACCGCAGCATGTCGGCCTGCTGCTTCCCGGTGTTGTTCTGGAAGCCGTCGATGATCCCTTCCGGGATACCGGTGAGCAGGATGGCCAGCAGGTCCGCCCGGGGCTTCTTGGCCTTGTTCAGCGCGTCCAGGTTGGGGAAGACACCCGGGTACAGCACCGGCAGCAGGGCCGCCAGCTCCGGCTGCTCGACGAACCTGGCGAACCGCTTGTCCTCGCTCGGCGGCAGCGCGTTGAACCGGTCCTTCTCCGCCATCGGCACGATGACCTCGTTGAACAGCGGGTTGCCGAGCCGGGAGACCTGGGCGTACGGGCCGATGTCGACGGACCGTCCGTGGCCCCGGCGGCGCATCTCCTGCCGGCTGGCCGACGTCCACACGCCGATCACCGCGCCCGCGTCCCGGTAGCCGTACCTGGCGTTCGGGCGGCGTACGTCCTTCAACGGCACCTGGAGGGCGATGCTGTGCACGTTGGTCCGGTCCAGCGCGTTGACCGGGGTGCCGGGCTCCTTGAACAGCGCCTTGCCCGCCACGTGCAACTGCTGGAACGGCCGCAGGGTGCCCAGATCGAAGATCGAACCCAGGTCGACGAAGAACCCGTCGGCGCGCTGCCCGGCGAAGACCACCTCGCCGCTGTGCAGCTTCAAGGTCGCCTGCTGCGCGAGGTACGAGTATTTCGGGGTGGACAGCGGGCCGATGTTGCACGGCGGGCAGGGCAGTTTCTTGGCCAGCTGGTACGACTTTCCACCGACCACCTTGGTCACCGAGTAGAACTGCTTGCGGTTCCAGTTCTTGCTGTCGAGCGACTCGATCGGCCCGGTGTTGTAGAGGAACGTCCTGTCGTTGGTGATCTCGGTGGTGAACCGGAACTGGTAGCTGACGTCCGGCTCGCCGTCACCGTTGTTGTCGATGTGGATCTCGTAGAGCACGTCGTCGCCGAACTCGAAGAAGTTCGGACCGCCGGACGGCAACTGCGCCGGAATGTAGTTGGCGATCAGCGTGACCGTGTCCGGCTTGTCGGGGCTGACAAAGGCGTACAGGTCGGTGCTGTCGGCAACCGGGTCCTTGGAGATCTCCGGTGCCTCACGATGCGAAGACATCGGCCCGCCTCACTTTCCGGCCGCGGCGCGCCGCAGGCTGTCGGCCAGCTTCTTGTCCTTGACCTCGACCCGGGACTCCCCGACGAACACGTCGAGAATTCCGGCCTTCGGGTCGCGGAGATGGACGACGATCTGCTGCTCACCGCCGGCGTAACTCTCGTTCGCCAACGAAAGGCCGGTGACGCTGATCGCGGCCGCGCCGACCCCGACGGTGGCGGCCGTCGTAATTGCCTGGCGGCGGGTCAGCCGCAGCTTGGACCGGCCGTGCTGTTCTCTACGCATGACAACCTTTCCGGCGGGCCAGCAGGGCTGGTCCGCTGTGCGATGAGGGCTCCGGCCGGCGGAGCACCGCGGTTGCCCGACGCCGGCACGAAGAGGTACGGATCTGCGCTCCGTACGGTTCACCGTCGTCGTCAGACGATCCCGTAGGCCGTCGTGCGCGGGCGGGCCGACCGGCCGGCGGCCGCCGCGATCGCTTCCAACTGCGCCACGGTACGGGCCGAGCCGTTGTCCGAGCCGGCCATCCGGGAGATGGTCTCCTCCATCAGCGTGCCGCCCAGATCGTTGCAACCGCCGCGCAGCAGCTCCGCCGTGCCCCGGTCGCCGAGCTTGACCCAGGAGCACTGGATGTTGTCGATCCGGCCGTGCAGCAGCAGCCGGGCCATCGCGTGCACCACCCGGTTCTCCCGCCAGGTCGGCCCGGGTCGGGCGATCCCGGCCAGGTAGATCGGGGCGTTGGTGTGCACGAACGGCAGGCCGACGAACTCGGTGAACCCGCCGGTGCGGTCCTGCACCCCGGCCAGCACCCGGAAATGGCCGAGCCACTGGCCGGGATGGTCGACGTGCCCGTACATCATGGTGGAGCTGGACCGGATGCCCAGCTCGTGGGCGGTGGAGACCACCTCGACCCAGGCGGACGCCGGCAGTTTGCCCTTGGTCAGCACCCAGCGCACGTCGTCGTCGAGGATCTCCGCGGCGGTGCCCGGGATGGTGTCCAGGCCCGCGTCGCGCAACGACCCCAGCCACTCCCGGACGCTCACCCCGGCCTTGGCCGCGGCCGTGACGATCTCCATCGGGGAGAACGCGTGCACGTGCATCCCGGGCACCCGGGCCTTGATGGCCCGGACCATCTCCGGGTACGCGCTCATCGGCAGCTTCGGGTCGATGCCGCCCTGCATGCACACCTCGGTGGCGCCGGCCCGCCACGCCTCCTCGGCCCGGTCGGCCACCTGGTCCACCGAGAGCCGGTACGCGTCGGCGTCCCGCTCGCGCTGCGCGAAGGCGCAGAACCGGCAGCCCACGTAGCAGACGTTGGAGAAGTTGATGTTGCGGTTCACCACGTACGTGACGTCGTCGCCCACCGTGTCCCGGCGGACGTCGTCGGCGATCCGGCACAGCTCGTCCAGGGCCGGTCCGGACGCGGCGAACAACGCCAGCGCGGCGGCCTCGTGCTCGGGGCGCAGCAGCGCGGCCGGGTCGTCGCCGGCCAGCCGCAGCCCGGCCCGCAGGTCGTGGTCGGTCGTGCCGCGCGCCGCGCCGGTCGCGCCGCGCGCGCCGGCGGACGCGTCGGCGGCGGCGGACGCGTCGGCGGCGGCGGACGCGTCGGCGGCGACGGACGTGGCGCGGGCCTCGGCGGTGACCTTGTTGGCGACCTCGGACCAGTCGCCGTAGACGCTGTCGAAGTCGCCCCGCCGGTCACCGGTCCGCCCGGTCGTGTCGATGGTGGCGTGCAGGTCGGTACGGCCGCCGGGGACGAACCCGTCGTCCGGCTCCTGCCAGGGCCGGCCCACCGGGCGGGCGTCCTCGACCGCCAACCCGGTCGCCGGGTCGGCCAGCGCGCCGACGTGCGCCGCCAGGCGTGGATCGAGCCACGGGTCGCCGCGCCGGACGTACTCGGGATAGACCGTGAGCCGCTCCCGCAGGGTGAACCCGGCCGCGGCGGTCCGCCGCGCCAGCTCGTCGAGCTGCGGCCAGGGCCGTTCCGGGTTGACGTGGTCGGGGGTCAGCGGCGAGACCCCGCCCCAGTCGTCGATGCCGGCGCGCAGCAGCAGGTCGTACTCGCCCTCGATCAGGTTGGGCGGGGCCTGGATCCGGGCACCCGGCCCGAGCAGCACCCGGGCCACCGCGACGGTGGCGGCCAGGTCGTGCAGCTCGGCGTCCGGCATGCCGCGCATCGCGGTGTCCGGCTTGGCGCGGAAGTTCTGCACGATGACTTCCTGGATGTGGCCGTACTCCCGGCGGCTGCGCCGGATCGCGAAGATCGACTCGGCCCGTTCGGCCCGGGTCTCGCCGATGCCGATCAGGATGCCGGTGGTGAACGGCACGCCGACCCGACCGGCGTCGTCGAGCACCCGCAGCCGGACCGCCGGTTCCTTGTCCGGCGAGCCGTAGTGCGGACCGCCCGGCGTCGACCAGAGCCGCTCCGCGGTGGTCTCCAGCATCATGCCCATGCTCGGCGCCACCGGCTTGAGCCGCTGCAGCTCCGCCCAGTCGAGCACCCCCGGGTTGAGGTGCGGCAGCAGACCGGTCTCCTCCAGCACCGCCACCGCGCAGGCGCGCAGGTAGCCGACCGTGGAGTCGTAGCCGCGCGCGGCCAGCCACTCCCGGGCGGCCGGCCAGCGCTCCTCGGGCCGGTCACCGAGGGTGAACAACGCCTCCTTGCAGCCGAGCGCGGCCCCCTGGGCGGCGATCGCGACCACCTCGTCGCGGTCCAGGTAGGCGGCCGGCACCCGGTGCGGCACGGTGGCGAACGTGCAGTAGTGGCAGCGGTCCCGGCACAGCCGGGTGAGCGGGATGAACACCTTCTTGGAGAAGGTCACCACGCCCGGCCGGCCCGCCTCGGCCAGACCCGCGTCGCGGACCGCCCCGGCCACGGCCAGCAGTTCGTCGAGCGCGGCCCCGCGCGCCGCGAGCAGCGCCGCGGCCTCGTCGGTGTCCAGCGTCCGGCCGTCGGCGGCCCGCCGCAACGCCCGCCGTACGCTCGCCTCACTGGGCGCGTTCTCGAATCGTCCAGCCACGCCTGAAGCCTAGGCGGTGACCCGCGACACCACCCGCGAGCCGTGGGCTTGATCGTTAACGTCTCAACCGTCACTGACCCGGCGTGTCGTCGTACGGCTCAGCCGTTAACGATCAAGCGTGGTCCGCTCGGTCTTGGGCCTCGCCCGGATTCCCAGGCCACCCCGGGGGACCACCTCGTTCTGGGCCCACATCATCTTCGTAGTAGCTACCCGAAAGATGATGTGGGCCCAAAATGTCGTTGTGCCGGCGACGGCTGGCCTCGCCTCCCGGCGGAAGGCTGGAGCGCTCGCCGACGCCGCCGGGTCAGCCCTTCCGGTCGGAGCCGTCGTCCTCGGAGGCCGGCCGGCGACTGGCCGGGATGATCATCTGAGTGGCGTCGTCACCGGACTCGTGGCCACCCGCCGTCGGCCTGGGGATCACCTGGGTCGGCTCGGCACCACCGGCCCCCGAGTCGGTTCCCGCGGCCGGCGGGGCAGACGCGGGTGCGGTTGACGCGGGCGGAGCCGAGGCGGGCCGGGCCGACGCGGGCGGAGTCGACGGCGAGGCCGAGGCAGGCGAAGAGCTGGCGGCCGCCGGCGGGGCCGATGCCGGTGCGGTAGCCGCAGGCGGAGCCGACGCAGGTGCGGCGGAGGCCGGCGGGGCCGACGCAGGCGGAGCCGAGGCCGGCGGGGCCGAGGCGGGCGGGGCGGAGGCGGGCGGGGCGGAGTAGGAGGTGACCTGGGTGGCGTCCGCCGAGGCGATCCCGCCGCCGGTGACACCGGGCGCCTGGCCCGGGGCGAAGGTCGGCTGCGAACCGGACTGGTCCGCGCCGTAACCGGCCGGCTGACCGGGCTGGGCGGGCTGGGCGGTGCCGTAACCGGTCGGCTGGCCGGGCTGGGGTGCGCCGAAGCCTGCGGGCTGGCCCGTGCCGTAGCCGGCGGGCTGACCGTACTGACCGGGCTGGGGTGCGCCGTAGCCGGCCGGCTGGCCGGCGCCGTAGCCGCCGTACTGGCCCGGCTGGCCCGGCTGGCCCGGCTGGCCCGGCTGGCCCGGCTGGCCGTATTGGCCCGGCTGGCCGTAGCCCTGCTGCGGGTAGCCGCCCTGGCCGTACGGCGGGGCCGACTGGGGGCGGCCGTAGAGACCGGGCTGCGGCTTGGGCTTGGGTACGTAGTAGAGCGTCCGCCAGATTTTGAACACCGCGTACCCGGCGACCGCGAAGATCGCGAACCAGGCCAGCCGGGCCAGCAGGCCGGTGAAGGCGTACTTGAACTGGGCGTCGGCCAGGTCGTTGACCAGGGCGACCAGGAACGTGATCAGGCCGAGGAGCGCGGAGAGGGCGTACTCGCCGAGGGCGACCTGCGTGATCAGCTTGGCCCGCGGCACCACCGGCTGGATGTGCGTGGCGAGCAGCACGGCCAGCAGCGGCAGCACGATGGCGGTGAGGCCGGCGAAGTCGGCGAAGGCGCCGCTGGCCCGTCGGCTGAACGTGTCGTTCGCCGATGCCGGCACCAGCAGGTCGATCAGCCCGACGAAGAGCAGCAGCGCGTTCGCCCCGACGAGCACGAGTGCGGCGAGCTCCCGCAGTGGCTTGGTCAACTGGCTGGCCTGTTGTTCGGTCGGCGTCGGACCGGGCTGGCTGGTCAAGGATCCCCCTGAAGCGGTGACGGACGGTTAGCGATCGTGAGCCTAGTCTCCCCGGTCGTGCCCCGCCTCCGGACGACGCGTAGGCGAGGATGGTTGTCATGCACATCGTGGTACTCGCCGGCGGTATCGGCGGCGCGCGGTTCCTCGCCGGGGTCCGGGCGTACGCCCGTGCGGTGGACGCCGAGGTGACCGCCGTGGTCAACGTCGGCGACGACGTCCTGATGCACGGCCTGCGTATCTCCCCCGACCTGGACAGTGTGATGTACGCCCTGGGCGGCGGCGCCGACGCCGAACGCGGCTGGGGCCGGTCCGACGAGACCTGGACGGTCAAGGGTGAGCTGGCCGCCTACGGGGCCGAGCCGAGCTGGTTCGGCCTCGGCGACCGGGACATCGCCACCCATCTGGTCCGCACCACCATGCTGAACGCCGGTTACCCGCTGTCCGCGGTCACCGAGGCGCTCTGCGCCCGCTGGCAACCGGGCGTACGGCTGTTGCCGGCCACCGACGACCGGCTGGAGACGCACGTGGTGTGCGACCTGCCGGACGGCGGGGGTCAGCGGGCCATCCACTTCCAGGAGTGGTGGGTGCGCTACCGGGGCGAACTGCCCACCCACCGGTTCGTCTTCGTCGGCGCGGACGCGGCCAAACCGGCGGCCGGCGTACCGGAGGCGTTGGCCGCCGCCGACGTCGTCCTGGTGGCACCGAGCAACCCGGTGGTCAGCATCGCCCCGATCCTGGCCGTACCCGGTCTGCGGGACGCGGTGGTCGGCGGCCGGGCGCCGGTGGTCGGGGTGTCCCCCATCATCGGCGGCGCGCCGGTACGCGGCATGGCCGACAAGTGCCTGGCCGCGATCGGGGTCGGCTGCGACGCGGCGTCCGTCGGCGGCCTGTACGGCGCCCGCACCAAGGACGGGATCCTGGACGGCTGGCTGGTCGATCCGGTCGACGCCGACGCCGAGGTGCCCGGCGTCACGGTCCGGGCGACACCGCTGTGGATGACCGACGAGGAGAAGACGGCCGCGATGGTCCGGACGGCGGTGGGGTTGGCGTGAGGCTGGAAATTCTGCCGGTGATCGGCATGCCCGACGTGGCCGAGGGCGACGACCTGGCCGCGATGATCAGCCTGGCGGCGCCCTGGCTGCGCGACGGCGACGTGCTGGTGGTCACCAGCAAGATCGTCTCCAAGGCGGAGGGACGCCTGGTCGACGTGCCGAAGGACGGTCCGGAACGGGCCGCCGCCAAGGACGAGATCCTGGCCGCCGAGACCGCCCGGCCGGTGGCCCGGCGCGGCGGGACCCGGATCGTGCAGACCCACCACGGTTTCGTGATGGCCTCGGCCGGCATCGACGCGTCCAACGTCGACCCGACCCGGCTGGTGCTGCTGCCCAAGGACCCGGACGCCTCGGCCCGGTCGCTGCGTACCGCGCTGCGCGAGCGGCACGGCGCCGACGTGGCGGTCATCGTCTCCGACACGATGGGCCGGCCGTGGCGCAACGGCCTCACCGACGTCGCGCTCGGCGTCGCCGGCATGCCACCGATCCGCGACTACCGCGGCGAGTTCGACCCGTACGGCAACGAGCTGAGCATCACCCAGGTGGCCGTGGTGGACGAGTTGGCCGCCGCCGCCGAACTGGTCAAGGGCAAGTTCGACCAGGTACCGGTGGCGGTGGTGCGCGGCTACCCGATCGCGCCGGTGCCCACGGCCGTCGGGGAGCAGCGACCCGGCGGCGCCGCGGCGGACGGGTCGGGCTACGGCGCGGACGCGGGCGCCCCGGCCGCGGAGCCCGAGCACGGGCCGGGTGCGGCAGCCCTGATCCGGGACGCCGAGTACGACCTGTTCTCGCTCGGCACCGCCGAGGCGCGGGCCGAGGGGCTGCGCGCGGCCGGCACGCTCGGCCAGGCCGAACTGCCGCCCGAGGGCACCGGGCCGGTGGACCCGGCCGCGCTGCGTCGGGCGGTGGCCACGGTGGCCGGTGCCGTGGCGCCCGGCACGGTCTTCACCCCGATCACCGGACCGGACGTACGCGGGTTGCTGGCCGGCTCGGTGCCGGACTGGCCGGCGGCGGCCACCGGGGCGGTCACCTGCGCCCTGCCGGCGGATCCGGCTCCGGCCGCCCTGCTGCGGCTCGGCGCGGACCTGCACCGGCTGCGGGCCGCGCTGGCCGCCGAGGGCATCCCCTCCACGATCCTCACCCCACCCCCGACCACCGGCCTCGCCGCCGTCCTCGCCGTCTGACCCGCCGGCGGCGCTGGCCGTTCAATGGTCGAGGATGGCGCGGCCGAGGGGGGTCAGGGTGTGCAGGACGGTGTTGCGTTCGCGCTGGCTGATGATCAGGCCGGCGTTGCGCAGCACGGTGGTGTGCTGGCTCGCGGCCGCGGCCGAGATCTGCAGCCGCCGGGCGACCTCCCCGGTCGAGCAGCCCCCGTCGATGGTCTCCAGCACCGCCGCCCGGGTGCGGCCGAGCAGGGCGGCCAGCGCCGCCCGTTCCTCCGGGTTCCGCTTCGCCGGCACGAGGTCGGGTTCCCCCGCCGCCGGCAGGATGCCGCCGAGCCGGTCCACCGGGTAGACCAGCACCGGCGGCAGGTCCGGGTCGAGCAGTGCCACCGGGACCCGTGAGCAGAAGAACGACGGCACCAGCAGCAGGCCGCGCCCTTCGATGCGCAGTTCCCGCTGGTACGGGTAGTCGTACACGTCCAGCACGCCCGACTCCCACCGCATCGACGGTCGCAGGCTGGCCAGCAGCCCCTCCGTACCGCCGTCGAGCAGCGCCCGGGACCGGCGGATCCGGTCGGCCTCCACCGCGGCCTGGATCCGGGGCCAGTACGGGCTGATCGCGGTCTCCCGGTACGCCCGCATCGAACCGGTCAGCCGGCGCAGCGCGCCCGGTTCGCCCCGGGCCAGCTCGGGAGCGCTGGACGGCAGGGCGTTCTCGCCGGCCAGGACGGTCATGTCCCGGTGCAACTGGCGAATCGGGGTGGACCGGATCGCCTCCAACCCGGCCTCGAAGCCGTCCCGGCTCACGTACGGGGTGAGGAAGTCGGGGAAGTAGCCCTGCGGCGGGTTGAGGGCGAACAGCAACCGGTGCTGGGCCGCCGTGCCGTCCCGCCGCAGGGTGTGCGCCACGTCGCGGCGCCAGCCCGCCATCACCGGTTCGGGGCGGCGCCGCTGGAGCAGGTGGAGGCTGAGGATCGTCTCCCAGACCGGATCCGCCGCCGGGGCCACCCTGGTCCGGATGATGTCCTCGCTGGAGAAAAAGATCCTCAGCACGGGCACTCCACTGTGGTCGCCGACCGAAATCCGATGACGATTCGGATTTTACCCACCCTGCCGCCAGGGGTCTTTAAGCCTGGACCGAAATGCCTCGACTGGCAGGCCCGCGACCAGGCATGCTCAGCGGGCCCACAGCGGTCGCCGGCGGGCCGGTGGCGCCCGGGACGTACACCACGAGGGTTCGCGGCCATGGTTTCCGCGAAGGTGTCGCCCGGCGTCACCGGTCCGCCGGTGTTGTTTCGGTACAGTCGCACCATGCCGGCCACCCTGCACGCCGACGCGAAGTCCCTGCTCACCGGGTGGCAGCCGGCCACCCCGGCCGGCCGGCGGGCCCGCGCGGCGACCCTGCGACTGCTCGACGACGGTCCGGTCGCGTTGACCCGGGCGCACCGTCCCGGCCACCTCACCGCCAGCACCCTGGTCGTCGACGCGACCGGCTCCCGGGTGCTGCTCTGCCTGCACGGCCGGTACGGCGTCTGGGTGCAGCTCGGCGGGCACTGCGAGCCGGACGACGCCACCCTGGCCGGGGCCGCCCTGCGCGAGGCCACCGAGGAGTCGGGCATCACCGGGCTGCGGCTCGACCCCCGACCGATCGACCTGGACATCCACCCGGTCACCTGCCACGGCCGGTCGACGCACCACGACGTACGGTTCGTGGCGGTGGCCCCGCCGGACGCCGTCGAGCGGGTCAGTCCGGAGTCCACGGCCCTGGGCTGGTTCGCCCCGGACGCGCTGCCCCGGCCGTTGGCCGACGCCACCGAGCAGCTGGTGGCGCCGGCCCTGGCGGCGGTCAGACGTACCCGTGCTCGCCGCGCTCCTTGAGCTCGTCGACCAGCTTCTTCACGTCCTGCGCCCGGTCACGCGGGCAGACCAGCACCGCGTCCGGGGTGTCCACCACGATCAGGTCGTGCACCCCGACGGCGGCGACCAGCCGACCGGACTGCGGCACCACCACCAAGCCGGTGCTGTCCTGCAACAGCACCCCGGGCTTCGCCTCGGCCCGATCGGCACCGAGCACCACGTTGCCCGCCGGGTCGCCGGGCAGCACCTCGCCCAGGGTGTGGAAGTCGCCCACGTCGTTCCAGCCGAAGTCACCGGGTACGGTCGCCACCCGGCCGGCCGCCGCCGCGCCCTCCATCACCGCGTAGTCGATCGAGATCTTCGGCAGCGTGGGCCAGACCGCGCCGAGCACGTCGTCCTGCTCGGCGGTGCCCCAGGCCCGCGCGATGGTGATGATCCCGGCGTGCAGCTCCGGTTGCTGACGCTCCAGCTCGGTCAGGAACACGTCCACCCGCCAGACGAACATGCTGGCGTTCCACAGGTGCCGGCCGGAACGCAGGTACGCCCGCGCCACCTCGGCGTCCGGCTTCTCCTTGAACTCCTCCACCCGGCGCAGCGGACCGTCGCCCAGCAACTCGCCGCACTGCAGGTAGCCGTACCCGGTCTCGGCCCGGGTCGGGGTGATCCCGACGGTCGTCAACAGCCCCTGCTCGGCGCCGGCCACCGCGGCCCGGACGGTGTCCACCCAGACCGCCGGGTCGCCGATCAGGTGGTCGGCGGCGAACGACCCCATCACCGCCTCCGGCTCGCGGAGCGCGATCACGGCGGCGGCCAACGCGATCGCCGCGCAGGAGTCCCGCTGCGACGGTTCGACCAGGATGTTCTCCTCCGGTACGGCGGCCAGTTGCCGGGCCACCGCGGCCGCGTGCGCGGCGCCGGTCACCACGAGGATCCGCTCGGGTGTGGTCAGCGGGTCGAGTCGTTCGACCGTCGCCTGCAGCAACGAGGCGGAGGTCCCGGTGAGGGGATGCAGGAACTTGGGATGACCGGCCCGGGACAACGGCCACAGTCTGGTGCCACTGCCGCCGGCCGGGATCACTGCGAAGAGCATCAGCCCATCATGCCGGACCGGACGGCCCGGTCCCGCACACCGGGTCTCACGGACGGTAGTCGGATCTCATGCTCGCGCCCGGCTCCAGGCGGCGACGTGCACCTCGGCGCTGGTCTCCCAGGTGAACTCCTTGGCCCGGTCGAACCCGGCCTTGGCCAGGGTCAACCGGCGCGCCTCGTCGTCCAGCAGCAGGGCCAGGTCGGTGGCGATCTGGTCCGGGTCCTCGCTGGTGTAGGCCACCGCGTCGCCACCAACCTCGGGCAGCGACAGTCGCGGCGTGGTCAGCACCGGCGCGGCGCAGGCCATCGCCTCCAGGATCGGCAGGCCGAACCCCTCGCCGTACGACGGGTAGGCCGCGACCAGCGCGCCGCCCAGGAAGCCGGGCAGGTCGGCGTAGCGCAGGTAACCCGGCCGGAGCAGGCGCAGGTGGGCCGGCACCTCGGCCACCGCGCGGTCGATCTCGTCGTCGTGGCCCTGCCCCCCGGCGACCACCAGGGCGGGCGGGTTCTCCCGGTCCTGCACGGCGCGTACCCAGCCGCGGACCAGGTTCGGGACGTTCTTGCGGGGCTCCTTGGCGCCGAGGAACGCCACGTAGCTGGTGCCGGCCAGGCCGAGCCGGGCGGCGACCCGGGCCTTCTCCTCGTCGCTGGGGGCGTGGAACGCGGCGTGGTCGACCCCGTGGTAGGCCACGTCGATCCGGGTCGGGTCGGCGTCCAGCAGCCGGATCAACTCGTCCCGGGTGGCCTTGCTCGGCACGATCACCCGGGCGGCGCGGCGCAGCGAGGTCTTGATGGCGCTGCGGAAGAACGTCCGACGCGACTTGTCGTAGTGCTCGGGCTCGGTGAAGAACGTCGCGTCGTGCACGGTCACGGTGACCGGACAACCGGCTCGCAGCGGACAGGTGTAGAACGGCGAGTGCAGAACGTCCGCGCCGACCTGCTGGGCCAGCAGCGGCAACCCGGTCTGTTCCCAGGCCAGCCGGGCCGGCCGGTGGGCCACCGCGGTCGGCGCGGCGATGATCTCGGCGGCCGGCAGCATCCGGGTGTACCGCTCCAGGTCGGTGCGCAACCCCACCACCGCGAGCTCCAGGTCCGAGCCGATGACCTTGCCCAGCGCGCCGAGCAGGCCATCGACGTATCTACCGACGCCACCGCGGTCGGCGGGGACACTCGTGGCGTCGACGAGAACGCGGGGCGGGCGACCGGCGGTCACTGGGCAACTCCTCAACATCGCGGTGCTGTGGGGGACGACAGCTGTGGCAAACACCACTGCGCCAGCCTACGCGGGCTCCCGGACGGGCGTGGACCGCGACCCGACAGGCGGCTGTCTTTCACCTGTCTTTGTTTCGACCGACCAAGGTACCGGTATCGTCGCCCCCGATGGTCGACAACCTTGCCCGGATCTTCGCCGCCGCGGTGGCGCCCGACCCGGCCCGCCCGCTGCTCACCTGGTACGACGACGGCACCGGCGAGCGCACCGAACTGTCCGGCGCGACGCTGTCCAACTGGGTGGCCAAGACGGCCAACCTGCTGGTCGACTCGGTCGGGCTGGCGCCCGGCGACGAGATCGGCGTACTGCTGCCGGCGCACTGGCAGACCGCCGCCGTACTGCTCGGTTGCTGGTCGGCCGGCGGGGCGGTGACCACCGGGCCGGCGCGGCCGGTGGAGGCGGTGTTCGCCGCGGCGGACCGGACCGCGGAGGCGGCCGGCTGGCCGGCCGGCGAACGGTACGCCCTGGCCCTCGCCCCGATGGCCGCGCCGCTGCGGGACGTCCCGGCCGGCTTCGCCGACTACGTCGTCGAGGTACGCGGGCACGGCGACCACTTCACCCCCGGGCCGGCCGGCGGTCCGGGGGATCCGGAGCTGATCGGCCGGGCCGGCCGCCGGGCGGCGGAGTTCGGCCTCGGCCCCGGCGATCGGGTGCTGATCGACGCGGGCCGGCACCCGGACCCGGTGGACTGGCTGCTCGCGCCGCTGGTGGCCGGCGCCAGCGTGGTGCTGTGCGGGCGGCTCGACCCGGCCCGGTTGTCGGATCGGCTGACCACGGAACGGGTCACCGTCAATCTCGCCTAGGTGCTTCGGTCAGAAGCGGTCGTGGCCGGCGGGGCGGAGCGAGCCGTCGGGGGTGCAGGTGTAGCGGCCGGCGGGCTCGGTCAGCCATGGCCTGTCCCGGGCCTCGCCGTCGGTGAGCAGGTCGGTGCGGACTGTGCGGATCATCAGTCTGGCCCGGTGCTCGTCGGGTTCCGTCCCGATCAGGTGGTCCAGCAGGAGGCGCTGCCGGCCGGCGGGCAACCGGCCGTCGGTCAGCCAGTTCGCGGGCACCCGGCACCAGACCGTGCTGATCACGTCCGACAACGGGTGCACGGCGTGCCCGGTCCCGTCGCGCAGGTCGAGGGTGCCGGTGATCGTCAGCCGCAGGTAGGTGCCCACGGAAGGTGAGACGCCCGGGTACCCCCACCGGGTTGCTGACCGGCCGGTCAGAACGCGCGGGCCGAGCGGTCACCTCCACCGGGCTCAGGGCCGGACCGACCGGCCGGTCGAACGGATCGGCCGGCCCGGCGCGCCACGATGGGCCGGCCTCGCGGGCGACCGGCTACGGGCGGTCGGCGCGGGCGCGGGCGAAGCGTTCGAACGCGGTCAGCGAGTCCGGGTTGGCCAGTGCCCCGGTGGCCGCGGCCGAGTCCACCGGCGTACCGGTGAGGATCTTCTTCACCGGCACCTCCAGCTTCTTCGCCGACAGCGTGCGGGGCACCGCGCGGACCTGGTGGATCTCGTCCGGCACGTGCCGCGGCGACAGCGCGGTACGCAGTTCCCGGGCGATCCGGGCGGTCAGCGCCTCGTCCAGCTCCAGCCCCTCGGCCAGGACCACGAACAGCAGCAGTTCGCCGGCACCGCCCTCGTTGTCCTCCAGGTGCACCACCACCGAGTCGACCACCTCGGGCAGCCCCTCGACCACGGAGTAGAACTCGGCGGTGCCGAGGCGTACCCCGCCCCGGTTGAGGGTGGCGTCCGACCGGCCGGTGATGACGCAGCCGCCCCGCTCGTTGATCGTGATCCAGTCACCGTGCCGCCACACGCCCGGGTAGACGTCGAAGTACGCCTCCCGGTAGCGGCGCCCGTCCGGGTCGTTCCAGAAGCCCACCGGCATGCTCGGCATCGGCGCGGTGATCACCAGCTCGCCCAGTTGCCCGATCACCGGCGTACCGTCGGCGGAGCGGGCCTCGACCCGGGCGCCCAGGCAGCGGCAGGCGATCTCGCCGGCGTGCACCGGCAGCAGCGGCACCCCACCGACGAAGCCGGTGCACACGTCGGTGCCGCCGGACAGCGACTGGAGCTGCAGGGTGTCGCTGACCGTCTCGTACACCCAGGTGAAGCCCTCGGCCGGCAGCGGCGCGCCGGTGGAGCCGAGGCCGCGCAGCGCGGACAGGTCGGCCACCTGCCGGGGCACGATCTCCGCCTTGCGGCAGGCCAGCAGGTACGGCGCCGAGGTGCCGAAGTACGTGGTGCCGGTGTCGGCGGCCAGCCGCCACAACGCGGTCAGGTCGGGATGGCCGGGGTTGCCGTCGAACAGCACGATCGCCGCGCCCACCGCCGGCCCGGAGACCAGGAAGTTCCACATCATCCAGCCGGTGGTGGAGAACCAGAGGAACCGGTCGCCGGGCCCGAGGTCGTGGTGCAGGGCCAGCATCTTCAGGTGCTCCAGCAGGATCCCGCCGTGCCCGTGCACGATCGGCTTCGGCAGCCCGGTGGTGCCCGAGGAGTAGAGCACGTACAGCGGATGGTCGAACGGCACCGCCGCGAAGGCCAGCGGCTCATCCACGTCGACCGTCAGGTCGGCCCAGGTCAGCACAGCGTCGACCGGCTCCCGGTCGGTCAGCACAGCGTCGACCGGCTCTCGGTCGGTCAGCACAGCGTCGACCGGCTCCCGGTCGGTCGGGGTGCCGTCGGCCGGCGCAGCGTCCGGTTGGAGATAGTTCAGCAGTACGGTGTGCTGCACCGACGGCAGCGCGGCCCGGATCGCGGCCACCTCGGCCATCCGGTCGACCGGCTTGGTGCCGTACCGGTAGCCGTCGACGGCGACCAGGATCTTCGGCTCGATCTGCTGCCACCGGTCGGTGACGCTGCGGGTGCCGAACTCGGGTGCGCAGGACGAGAAGACCGCGCCCAGGCTGGTGGTGGCCAACAGCAGCACGAACGTCTCCGGGATGTTCGGCGCGTACGCGGCGACCCGGTCCCCCCGACCGACGCCGAGCCGGCGCAGGCCGGCCGCGACCCGGCGGACCTGTTCACGCAGTTGCCCGGCGGTGAGGGTGACCGGCGCCCGGGTCTGGCTGTGCCCGATCACCACCGGGTCGTTCTCGGCCAGGCCGGGCATCCGCAGCACGTGTTCGGCGTAGTTCAGCGTGGCGCCCGGGAACCAGCGGGCGCCGGGCATCGCCTGCGACGTGAGCACCCCGGTGGCCGGGCTGTGCGCGATCACCTGGAAGTAGTCCCAGATCGACTGCCAGAACGCCGGAAGATCGGTCACGGACCACTGCCAGAGGGCGTCGTAGTCGGCGAAGTCCAGGCCCCGGTGCTCGCGCAGCCAGCGCAGGTAGTCCCCGATCCGCGACCGCTCCCGCACGTCGGCCGGCGGCGTCCACAGCACCTCACCCACTGAACCTTCCCCTCCCCTGGGCCGCCACGACACTGTGCCGGACCCGCCCGCCATCTTGCCGCATCCGCCAGGCCATTCTCCGACCCGGACCGGGCGCCCGGCGCGTGGCCGGACCACACGCCGGACCGGTCGGACATATGGCCCCCGACCACCTTGGCCGGCCCTGGACCGGTACGACCGTCGGCCAAGGACCGAGGTCGGTTCGCCGAGGCCCGGCGGCCGGGACGCCGTGGTCAGGCGGCGCCGCGGGCGGCCTGGATGGCGTTCCGCTTGGCCAGCCGGTGCGCGCGACGGATCTCGGCCTCCCGGAAGCGACGTTCCTCGGTGGGCGTCTCGGGCAGCACCGGCCGGATCTCCCGGGGCGCGCCGGAGACGTCCACCCCGACGAAGACCAGGTAGGCGGTGGCCACCCGGACCGGTTCGGTCTCCGCGGAGTCCCACCGCTCGGCCAGCACCTTGACCCCGACCTCCATCGAGGTGGAACCGGTCCAGTTGACCTGGGCGTGGGCGTGCACGAGGTCACCGACCCGGACCGGCTCGGAGAAGATGATCTCGTCGATCGCGGCGGTCACCGCCGTACCGCCGCAGTGCCGGGCGGCGGACGCTCCGGCCACGTCGTCCACGAACTTCATCAGCACACCGCCGTGCACCGTGCCGTACAGGTTGACATCGACAGCGGTCATGATCTTACTGAGCGTGACGCGAGAGTACGAGGTTGGTTTTCCCGACTGCGGCACCGTTGGCTGCTCGAACATGACGAAAACGGTACGGTGCGCGGATGCGACACATCTGGAGCCTTCTCGCCGGTGTGGTGGCGGCCCCACTGACCTGGATTCTGATCACGCTGGGTCAGGACGGGTCGGCACGTACCGTCACCAACTGGGTGGACGTGGGCACGTTCAACACGGCCAACCTCATCGAGCCGGCCGTCTATCTCGCCGTGGCCGGCATCCTGCTCGGGCTGATCGCCACCCCCCGCATCTCGCCGCTCGGGCCACTGTTCGCCGGCCTGCTGCTGATCACCCCGTACGTGGGGCTGTTCGTCGCGCCGTTCGCGGTCCGCGACCGGGTCCCGACGACGTGGAAGGTCCTCGGCGACCCGCTGCCGTTGCTGAAGCCACTGGAGAACGGGACCCTCTTCCTGATCGGCGCGCTGCTGGTGATGGCGACCTTCAGCGCCCAGCGCTGGCGGCGTTGGCCGGCACCGGCCGGCACCGCCGTGGTCGGCCCGCCCCCGGTCGACCAGGACGGACCGGACCGGACCGACTGGTCACCGTTGTCCGGCCAGCGCGAGGCGAACGACACCGCGCCGATGAGCCTCGGCTATCCCGACCCGGCACCGGCGACCCCGCCGGCGCCCCGCCGGGAGGGCGGGTCGCCGTGGTCGGCCCCACCCCGTACGCCGAACCGGGACGCCCACCCGGGCTGACGGTTCCGGGTCGGGTTGGGGAATCTGAGTGTCGCTGCAACGACACTCAGATTCCCCAGCCTCCGCGGTGGCGGCTTTGCCGCAATCGGGTGACCGGTTGACCACTGCGGGTATCGTCCGAGGAGGTATCACCAGGGAGCCTCGGATGCGCCACGTCAACTCGCTCCTGCTGTCACTCGCCCTCGCCCCGGCGATCTGGGTGCTGACCGGCTACGGGCTGGAACAGCAGGACCCACAGCCGGTGCCGGTCGTCCCGATCGCGTACCTCATCGCGGGGGTCCTGTTCGCCGTGCTGGTCACGGCGCGGATCTCCCCGGTCGGGCCGGCGCTGGCCGGGCTGGTGTACCTGGCGCTGGCCGGTTGGCTGGCCGCCGACCCGGAACGGGTACGGCAGGTCCTGCTCGGGCTCTACCCGGCGGGGGACCCGATGCTGCTGCGCCCGGCCGAGGGGCTCGCCGCGCTGCTGGGCGTACCGCTGGTGGCGACCGTGCTGCGGACCCGGCGGTGGCGGCACTACCGGGGCATGATCGCCCTGTACGCCGGGGCCGACGACGCGGACCGGACCGACCAGCGGCCGGTGTCGGTCAGTCCCGAACACCCCCCGGCGTACGGGCCGGACTACCCGGTCCAGCCGGCGTACCCGCCCGCGCCGCCGCACTGGGAGCGACCGGCCGGGCCGACCGGCTGGCCGCGGTCCGGCGACCGGTCACCGCAGGCCCCGCCGCCGGTCGCCGGCCAGGCCGAGGGACAGCGCTCGTGGGTCAGCGACGACACCGCCGACCTGACCGACCAACTCCGCCCGCTGTACCGGCCGGACGGCCCGCGGCAGTAGCTGGTCCCGCTGCCGGGTTTCGGCCGCTGACGGAGCCGGCGGCAGTTGCTTCTCACTTACCGCGAATAGCATGCCTCGGATCGATGTGCCCCGGCTGGCTGCGGCAGGATCGTCTGCATGACGGGGAGCCTGTTCGCCACCAGCGATCTCCATGTCTCGTATGCCGAGAATCGGGTGATCGTCGACCGCCTACGTCCCGAATCGCCTGAGGATTGGCTGATCGTGGCGGGTGACGTAGGTGAGATCTTCGCCGATGTCGAGAAGACACTGAGCAGGCTGAGCGCCCGCTTCGCCACGGTCGTGTGGGTGCCTGGCAATCACGAGCTCTGGACCCATCCCAGTGATCCGGTACAAACGCGCGGCGTCGAACGGTACGAGGCGCTGGTCCGGATGTGCCGGGACAACGGGGTGCACACCCCGGAAGACGAATACCCTGTCTGGTCCGGCCCGGACGGTCCGGTCACGGTGGTGCCACTGTTTCAGTTGTACGACTACTCGTTCCGCGTCGCGGGAACGAGCACCAAGGAGGAGTCGCTGAAGAAGGCGTACGACGCCGGGGTGGTCTGCACCGACGAGGTGATGCTGCATCCGGACCCGTATCCGGACCGGGAGTCGTGGTGCTGGGATCGGCTGGCAACCACCACCCGGCGCCTCGACGCGCTCCCCGACAACACGGCCACCGTGTTGGTCAGCCACTGGCCACTGGTCAGGCAGCCCACCGAGGTGATGTGGTATCCGGAGTTCGCCCAGTGGTGCGGCACGACACGCACCGCGGACTGGCACGTGCGCTACCAGGCCGCGGTGGCGGTGTACGGGCACCTGCACATCCCCCGCACCACCTTCTACGACGGCGTCCGCTTCGAGGAGGTGTCGCTCGGCTACCCGCGGGAGTGGCGTAAGCGAGGCCCGTCACCGCAGCCGATGCGCCGGATTCTGGGCGGGGCGTCGTGATCGAGCGGCTGCTGCCGGCGGGCGTGGTGTCGGTGGAGTCCTTCGGGGACGCCGGCGACGAGCCGGTGTTTCCCGGCGAGGAGAGTTTCGTCGCCCGGGCGGTGGACGGTCGCCGGCGCGAGTTCACCGGAGCCCGCCGCTGCGCCCGTGAGGCGCTGGCCATACTCGGTCATGCGCCGGTAGCCATTCCACGCGGACCACGCGGCGAACCGGTGTGGCCGGCTGGGGTGATCGGCAGCATCACGCATTGTCGTGGGTATCGGGCCGCGGCGGTGGCCCGCGCCGAGGACGCGGTGTCGCTCGGCATCGATGCCGAGCCGAACGGCCCGCTACCGGAAGGGGTGGATGAGCTGGTAATCCTGCCCGAGGAGCGGGACATGCTCAATCGGCTGCGGATCGCCGCCCCTGGCGTGCACTGGGACCGGTTGTTGTTCAGCGCCAAGGAATCGGTGTTCAAGGCCTGGTATCCGCTGACCCGGCGGGAGCTGGACTTCCTCGAGGCGCGGATGGGCATCGATGCGGCCGCGGGCACGTTCACCGCCGAGCTACGGGTCGACGGCAGCCGTCTGGACGGCGGCCCGGCCCTGGCCCGGCTGACCGGGAGATTCCTGGTCAGCCGGGGCATCGTGGGGACCGCGGCCGTCGTTGGCTGAGGCACCCGTCGGTGCGGTCGGCTACGCCGGCAGGCCGGGGGCGGGCAACTGTCCGGTACGGACGAAATAGTCGACGGTACGGGTGAACGAGGCGTCATCGAGGTCGGGCAAGTGTACCCCCGTGCCGGACAGTGCCGACTCGGTCTCGGTGATGTCGAACAGCGCGTCTGTCATGCCGCCGCTGCCGTCGTTCAGAACTCCGAGAAGCGGATAGGCGGCGTTGTCCGGGTCCGCCTCGACCCGCTCGCACCACCGCGGGAACGGCACCTCGGCGAGGAGGTAGCCCAGGTCGCGCAGTCGCCGCACCATGTCGGTGAGGGTGACCGGCCGGCGGTGGGTGAGGTGGTAGGCGACCGGGTCGGGTTGGCGTGACCGAGAGATCGCCCGGATCGCGCCGGCCACGTAGTCCACCGGCACCAGGTCCACGGCCATGGCGGCGCCGGCCGGAACGGCTCCGGCCTGCACGCATCCCTTCAGGACCCGCCACAGGTAGTCATCACCCTGGCACGCGCCGGTGCGGGTGTCGCCGCTGATCCGCGACGGCCGGTAGACGACGGCCGGCAGGCCCCGCTCCCGGGCGACACCGACCACCTGCTCGGCCACCCACTTGCTGCGGGTGTAACCGGTGCCCAGGGACGCGGGCGGGCCCGTCGGGGCGTCCTGCCGGATGGTGCCGCCGGGCCCGTCGGCCGGGGTCTGTGCGCCGAAGACACCGATGGTGGAGACGTAGTGCACCGGGACCGTGCGGTGGCGTGCCGCCAGCCGCAGCACCTGCTCGGTGCCGGTCACGTTGGCGGCCTTGAGCTGGGCGTACGGGTAGACCAGGTTGACCGAGGCGCCGGCGTGGTACACCACGTCGACCGTGCGGGCCAGGTCGTCGAAAAGGCTCTCGCCCAGTCCCAGCCACGGTTCCGCGAGGTCTCCGGCGTGCACCACGATGCGATCCCACGGCAGATCCAGCTCGAACCGGGCGAGCGCACCGGCCAGCCGGTCCCGGGCGGGTGCCGTGCTGTCGCCCCGGACCAGGCAGTGCACGACCACCTCGGTGCTGTCGAGCAGCTCGCGCAGCAGGAAGGCGCCGAGGAAGCCGGTCGCCCCGGTGAGCAGGGCGGTACGCGGATCGGCGGCCACCGCGGCCACCGGATAGGTCGGCACGATGTCACTGGCCAGTCGGACCTCGGCGACCAGGTCGGCGCCGCCGCCGTCACCGTCGCCGGCGGATGCGATGGCGGCGGCGATGCCGGCCATGGTCGGCGACTCGAAGAGCACCCGCAGCGGGATCTCCGAGTCGAACTCCTCGCGCAGCCGGTAGACGAACCGGGTGGCGACCAGGGAATGGCCGCCGATCTCGAAGAAGTTGTCGTCCGCGCCCACCCGTTCCAGGCCGAGCACCTCGGCGCAGATCCGGGTGACCACCGCTTCGGCCTCGGTCCGGGGCGCCACGTGCCCGGTCTCGCGGATCACGCTGTCGGCGTCGGCGGCCGGCAGCGCCTCCCGGTCGACCTTGCCGTTCGGGGTGAGCGGCAAGGCGTCCACGACGACGAACGCGGCCGGGACCATGTAGCCGGGCACCCGCCGGCCGAGGAACTCGCGGACCGACGGCACCAGCCGGCGACGGCGCAGCGCCCGGGGCGGGTCGTTGGCGTACAGCTCCGGCGCGCCGAGCGGGCCCGCGTCGGTCACCGCGACCTCACCCGGTCCCCCGTCGAGCACCAGGTCGTACGCACCGGGCAGGTCCGCGTTCGGGTGGAAGCGGTAACTCCGGCCGGCCGCCTCGGCCAGTGCCGCGACGTCCTCGATCTCGATGCCGGTCGCCGGGGCGCGGTCGGTCTCGCGGCGCAGGTCGACCAGGCTCGCGCCGGGCGCGGCCCGGGCCAGCAGATCCAGCGCGCGCACGGGCGCCTCCACGCGCGGGTTGGCGATCCCGGCGACGCGCAGCGGACGGTCCCCGGCGGGCGCGGCGAGCAGCGCCTTCAGGTCCAGGCCGGGTGACCAGGCCACCTCGGTCTCCGGCACCGGGGGACGTGCCTCGTCCAGGCGCAGCACCACGTCGTACCGGAAGCAGCTCATCTCGTTGTGGAAGCGGCCGCGCCGCGGCCGGACCTCGACCGAGGCCAGTCGGGGGATCCGGGAACGCAGGGCCGGGAAGTAGCGCGGGTCACAGAGCAGTTCCTCCTCCTCCTGGACACGCCGGGTGATCTGACCGCGCAGGCGGGTCACCGGCATGTCGTCGGCCGCGCGGGCCAGCTCGACCGAGAGGTGGAAGGCCTGCACCAGGCGCAGGTCGCGGACGTCACCGACGAAGATCGCCGCGCCGTACGGCAGGATCCCGGCGATCCGGCTCAGCACCGTGGTCAGGTACTCCACGTCGGGGAAGTACTGGACCACCGAGTTGATCACCACAGTGTCGAAGAGGTCGTGCGGCAGGTCGTGGACCACGTCGGCCGCCTGGTGCAGCAGTGTCACGTGATCAGCCGTGACCCGGCCCTTGAGGGTGGCGATCGCGTCGGCGGACAGGTCGGTGCCGACGTACTCCAGAGCGTCCGGCGCGAGGCGGTGCAGCAGCAGACCGGTCCCGCAGCCCACCTCGAGGATCCGGCGCGGTTGCAGGTCGCGTACCGCCGAGACGGTGGCCGACACCCACTCCCGCATCTCCTCGGCCGGCAGCGGGGCGTTGGTGTAGGTGCTGTTCCAGCCGGTGATGTCGAAGTCGTCGGCGAGGGCGCCGGCGGCCGACCCGTACATCCCGTCGAACACCTGCTCCCACTCGGCGATGTGGTTGCGGGAGACGAAGTTGGGGCCGGCGCCGGGCGGTGACGCCGCCGCGTCCAGGGCGGCCGGGTCCGGCACGAGATAACCGACCAGGCGGCGGTCGCCGTCGCCGGTCTCGTGGGCCTGCACCACGGCCGCGGTGATCGCCGGGTGGGCGAGCAGACCCGCCTCCACCTCGCCGGTCTCGATCCGGAACCCGCGGATCTTCACCTGGTGGTCGATGCGCCCCAGGTATTCGACCGCGCCGTCGGGCATCGCCCGGGCCAGGTCGCCGGTCCGGTACAGCCGGGCGCCGGGCCGGTCGGCGAACGGGTGCGGCACGAACCGGTCGGCGGTCAGGGCAGGCGAGTTGAGGTACGCCCGGGCCAGTCCCGCCCCGCCGACGTACAGCTCGCCGGGCACCCCGGCTGGAGCCGGATGCATCGCGGTGCCGTCCAGGACGAACAACTCGAGATCGGCCAGCGGGATCCCGATCGGGCTGCGGCCGGGCTGTTCCGCGTCGGCGGCCCGGATGACCCGGTAGGTCACGTGCACCGTGGTCTCGGTGATGCCGTACATGTTGATCAGCAGCGGCTGCTGGTCGCCGTACCGGTTGATCCACGGGCGCAGGGTCTGCGGGTCCAGGGCCTCGCCGCCGAAGACGACATACCGCAGGGCCAGTGCGTCGCCGGCGCGTACCGCGGCCGCGCTGAACTGGACGAACGCGGACGGCGTCTGGTTGAGCACGGTGACGCCCTCGTCGCGGACCAGCTCGTGGTAGGCCTCCGCCGACCGGGCCGTCTCGGTGGGCACCACCACGACCCGGCCGCCGTAGAGCAGCGCGCCCCACATCTCCCAGACCGAGAAGTCGAAGGCGTACGAGTGGAACAGGGTCCAGACGTCGGCCGGGCCGAAGGTGAACAGCTCCTCGGCCGCCTCGAAGAGCCTGATCACGTTGCGGTGGGTGATCAGCACACCCTTGGGTGTACCGGTGGAACCGGAGGTGTAGATGACGTACGCCCCGGCGTCCGGGCCGGCCGGCACCGGCGGGAGTGGTTCGGCGCCGGTGAGGTCCAGCTCGTCCAGCGACAGCACCGGCGCCGGGCTGTCCGGCAGCTGGCCGGCCATGTGTGCCCGGGTGAGCAGGACCGTCGGCCGGGCGTCGGTGACGATGGCGTTGAGCCGGGCGGTCGGGTAGGCGGGATCCAGCGGCACGTAGGCGGCGCCGGCCCGCAGCACCGCCGCGATCGCCGTCACCGTCCACAGCGACCGGTCGACGAACAGCGCGACCCGGTCCCCCGGCCGTACCCCGTGCTCGTGCAGCCGCCGGGCGAGCCGGCCCGCGCTCTCGTCGAGCTGCGCGTACGTCAGGTCCTCCCCCGCGAAGGTGACGGCCACGCCATCGGGTGTACGCCGCGTCTGTGCGGCGAGCAGCTCGTGCAGGGTGCCGGCGCCGGCCGGTTCCGCGCGGCGGCGGCCGTTGCCCAGCAGCTCGGCGCGCTCATGCCCGGGCAGCATGGGCAGGTCCCGCAGTGGGGTCTCGGGCTCGGCCACGGCCGCCGCCAGCAGGGTGGCGTAGCGGTGCAGCAGGCGGGCCGCGGTGTCCTCGTCGAACCGGCCGGCGTCGTATTCCAGTGCCGCGACCAGGCCACCGGCGCGCGGTGTCACCGACAGCAGCAGGTCGAACTTGGCGGTGCCGGTGTGCACGTCGAGCGGCTCGACGTCGAGGCCGGGCAGGGAGCCGGCGTCCTGGCCGGCATTCTGCAGCACGAACATGGTCTGGAAGAGCGGGGCCTGACTCATCTGCCGTTCCGGGCGCAGCTCGGCGACCAGCTTCTCGAACGGGACGTTCTGGTGACCGAACGCGCCGATCGCCACCGACCGTACGTGGCGCAGCAGCTCACGCATGCTCATGCCGGTGGTGATGTCGAACCGCAGGGCCAGCGCGTTGACGAAGAATCCGATCAGGCCTTCGATGTCGAGCTCGTTGCGGTTGGCGATCGGTGTGCCGACGACCAGCGGCCCGTCTTCCTGGCCGATGCCGCGATGCCGGGCCAGCAGGGCGACGTAACCGCTGAGCAGAATCATGTACAGGGTGGACCGGTGGGCCCGGCCGAAGGCGTCGAGGGCGGCGCTCAGCTCGGCGCCGAGCTCCAGGCAGACGCGGCCGCCGGCGGCGATGGCGGGCCCGGTGTCGGCACGCGGGCGGGCCATCGGCAGGTCCAGCGCCGGGACGGTGCTGCCCAGCCGGTCACGCCAGTAGTCGAGGTCGGCGTCGAAGTCGCCGGCGGCGTACCGTTCCCGCTGCCGGACCGCGAAGTCGCCGTACTGGATCGGCAGCGGGGGCAGCGGCGCGCCGGCACCGCCGTGCCGGGCCGCGATGGTGGCGAACAGCTCCTTGAAGAGCACGCCGACCGACCAGCCGTCGGAGATGATGTGGTGCATCACGAACAGCAGGGTGTGGTCGTCCGGGCCGTGCCGCAGCAGGGTCGCGCGCAGCAGCGGAGGCGCGGTCAGGTCGAACGGGACGGCGGCGAGCTCGGCCAGCCAAGCCGCGGTCCGCGGGCCGTCCGGCGCGGCGTCCCCGGCATCGAGCACCTCCAGCGGGACGTGCAGCTCGGGCAGGACACGCTGCATCGGCTCACCGTCGGCCGAGATGAACGCGGTACGCAGTGTCTCGTGCCGCTCGACCAGGGTCCCGATCGCGCGTTCGAGGACGGCCAGGTCGATGTGGCCCCGCATCCGGGCGGCCAGGGGCACGTTCTGCACGGCGGTGCCGGGGACGAGCTGCTCCAGGAACCAGAGCCGTTCCTGGGCGAAGGACAGGGGTGTCAGGCCGGGCCGGCGGGCGGCCGTGGCCGAGGATGCTGCGGCCGTCGTCATGATCTCTCCAGAGGGTTTCGATGCCACGCGCGGCGCGCGGCCACCGGCGGGCGCGGGGCCGCCGGTGGCCGGGTACGCCGATCGCTCAGCAGTTCGGGGTGGCCAGGTCGTTTGATCCGACCCGGAACTTGACCTGCACGTCGCGGGAGTACGTGGTGCCCTCGATGGACAGTGCGACGCTCTTGACGTGCAGACGGCCGGTGCCGCCGTCCACCACCACGTCGGCGCCGAACACCTTGATGTCGACGTCCATGTCGTTCGGCAGGTCGAGAATGAGGTCGATCCGGCCCCGCTGCCGGAAGTAACGCCACGCGGACGACGACCCGATGTGCAGGACGTCGCCGGCGACGTGGGCCTTCGCGCCGAGCGTGGCGGTGTCTCCCTTGGCCCGAACCGCGACGGTGTCACGGCGGGACGCGTTCAGCCGGATGTTTCCGCCGACGATGTCGATGTTCACACGACGGACCTGACCCGGCTGGGACTCGAAGACCTTGACGATGGGCGGTTCGGACTTCACGGACAGCTCCTCGGTTCGACTACGAAGTGGACGGCGGATGCCGGCCGGTCAACCCTGCACGGCGACCACGTCGCCGCGCATCAGGGGCCCGCCCTCGGGGGCCTCGGCCGGGTCGGATCCGACCGTGATCGCCCGGTTGCGGTCGTCGACGAACACCACACGAGGCTCCAGCGACTTCAGTTCCTCGTCGCTGACCTGGGCGTACGCGATGATGATGACCAGATCGCCGGGGCTGACGAGCCGGGCCGCGGCGCCGTTGATGCCCAGGACGCCGGAGTTGGCGGGGCCCTCGATGACATAGGTCGACAGCCGTGCCCCGTTGTCGATGTCGACGACGTCGACCTTCTCGCCGGGCAGCAGGTCGGCCGCCTCCATCAGCTCCTTGCTGATGGTCACCGATCCGACGTAGTGCAGGTCGGCCTGGGTCACGGTGGCACGGTGGATCTTCGACTTCATGAAGGTGCGGATCATGATGCGGGCCTTTCGGTGGGGGTCCGGTTCAGGTCCGGAAGGGCGAGTTCTCCTGCCGCAGCGTCGTGCCCGGCGGGGGCAGTTCCCCGTCGGCCAGGTACGCCGCGACCAGCCGGTGCACGCGCTCGTCGGGGTTGTAGTGGGTGGTGTGCCCGACGCCGTCCACGGTCAGCAGGCGAGCGCCCGGCAACGTGCCGGACAGGCGGCGGGTGACCTCGTACGGTGTGCCCGGGTCACCGGTGACACCGATGAACAGCACCGGCGCCGCGGTCCGGCGGTCCCACGGCCCGGTGTAGCGGCCGGCCGCGGCAGGCCAGCCGGCGGTGGCGACCGCGGGCCACGCCACGATCGAGCCCATCCCACCGGCGCGGTCCTCGGCCAGCTTCGTCTGGGCGAACCAGCTCTGCGCGTCGGCCGGGGCCGGTGCGTCCCCGCCGAGCAGGGACAGCGACTGCTCGGGCGGGCTGGCGAACAGCGGGGGCACGTCGGCGCCCTCCGGCGAACCGGAGAAGTCGAAGGCGGTGACGTACGGCTCGTCGTCGGCCTCGGTGGCCAGCCACAGATCCTGCAGCCGTCGCGCCTGCTCGTCCCAGTACGCGGTCTGGTACAGCGTCACCCACATGTGGGCGATGACGGTGCCGTAGTTGATCTCGGCTTCGCCGGCCGGAGTGGACAGTCGCACCGGCCGGTCACGCAGCCGCTGCAGCAGCGTCGCGAACTTCGCCCGGGTGGCCTCCGGCGAGCCGGCCGAGAACGGGCTGGCCGAGGCGCCGGCCAGGTCGAGGAAGAGGTTGAGGCCGGCGTCGGCGGCGAGGTCGAACCCCACCCGCAGCGGCGTGCACAGCTCCGGCTCGGCGTCCGGGTGATACCACGCGACCGGGTCGATGCTGCCGTCGAGCACCATGGCCCGTACCCGCTGGGGGTAGAGGTTGGCCAGGACCACGCCGAGCAGTGCGCCGTACGAGATGCCGTAGAAGTTGATCTGCTCTTCCCCGAGTGCGTCGGCGAGCAGCGCGATGTCGTGGGCGATGCCGGTGGTGGAGATGTACGGCAGCAGGTCGGCGTTGCGCTCCCGGACCAGCGCACCGAACTGGGTGAACCGCTCGATCCAGACCGCGCCCTCCACGTCGTTCACCGGGAACGGCTGAGGCAGGCCGGCGAAGACGGTCATCGCCTCCTCCATCGAGACGAACCCGTGCACCGGGGTGCTGGCGCCGGAGCCGCGCGGATCGAGGCTGACCACGTCGAACCGCTCGCGGACCTCGGCCGGCAGGAACCGGTGATGCGACGGCAGCAGGGTCACGCCGGGGAACGCCGGGCCGCCCGGGACGAAGAACAGCGTTCCGAGGCGCCGCTGCGGATCGGCGGCCGGGCGCCGGATGATCTCCAGGTCGATGGTCGGCCCGCCCGGTTGCCCGTGGTCGCGTGGCACCGCCACGGTGGCCACCTGGTAGCCGGGGTCGCTGTCGTGTGGGCGCCAGGTCAACGCCGGCGCTCCGGTTGCGGTCCCCGTCATCTACTCCCCCTCGATGGTGGTCTGCTGCTCGCGTACGGTCCGCGGGCGCATGTCGGTCCACACCACGGCGATGTGGTCCAGGCATTCCTGTCGTGCACCGGTGAAGCCGGTGGTCCGCCAGCCGGGCGGGACGGGCCGGAAGTCCGGCCACACCGAGTACTGCTCCTCGCCGTTGACGACGACCGCCCAGCCGGCGGTGGCGGCGGTGCTCACGACTGCTCCGGCTTGACACCGGTGAACATGAAGACCAGCAGCATCGCCGAGGCGTCCGGCAGGGCCAGGAACTGGTCGACGAGGTCGGCCACGTGCGCGACCGCGGCGGCGGCCTCCGGGTTCTGGTCGACCATCAGCGCGTACCGGGACCGGACGTTGAGCTGCGGCTCCAGCGCCGCCATGCCCAGTTCGTCGCTGGACACCGCGACCGCCTCGACCCGGATGTCGGTGTAACCGGCCTCGCGCAGCAGGGCCGGCACCCGGCGGCCGATCAGCCGGTCACCGCCGCGGGCGGCCTGCATCGCGACCCGGCCCTCGATGATCTTCTCGATCACCGGCAGGTCGGCGCTCGGGTGCACACTGCCCCAGAGCCGGTCGTCGATGTCGACGATGACGGTACGGCCGCCGGGGCGCAGCAGCCGCCGCATCTCGGTCAGCGCCTGGACCGGGTCGGGCACGTGCTGGAGCACGAACCGGGCGTGGACCAGGTCGAAGGAGGCGTCGGGCAGCGGCGCGTCCAGGATGGACCCCTCGATGATGCGGGGCGGGCTGGCGGCCCGGCGCTGCAGGTACCCGGTGGCCTCGGCGATCTGGTGCGGCTCCAGCTCCAGGCACGTCACCGAGCCCTGCGGCACCTCCTGCAGCAGCAGCTCGGTGGTGAAGCCGGGCCCGGAGCCGACCTCGAGCAGGTCCGCGTCCGGGCGGATGCCGAACTCGCGCAGCACCCGGGCCTCCTTGGGCCAGGAGGCGGTGGCCTGCAGGCGCAGGCGGTTGAGTTCGCCCTCGGGGTCGGGGTGTTCGCCGGCGCCGTAGTAGGACTGGCGGAACTCGCCCTCGGTGGGCGTCGCCGGTGCGGTGGTGGTCATGAGTTCACTTCCGGTCGGGTGCGGACGTCACCAGGTGTGCCATCCGCGTGGGCGTGGGGTCGTCGAGCAGGTCCTCCAGCGGCAGATCCACACCGAACATGCGGTTGGCGCGGGAGACCAGACGGGTGGCCAGCAGCGAGTCGCCGCCGAGTTCGAACAGGTCGGCGGCCGCAGCGACGGTGTCGTCGCCGAGCAGTTCCCGCCACAGGTCCAGGACCTGCGACAGCACGTCGCCGGTGCCGGCGGGTTCGGGTGCGGTGGGGACCGGATCGGCGGCGGGCGCCGGGCCCGGCCGCCCGGTGTGTACGGCGCCGGGCGGGTCGATCCAGTGCCGGCGCCGCTGGAACGGGTAGCCGGGAAGACCGGCCGCGACGCGCCGGCCGGCGTCCGGTGTCAGCGCCGCCCAGTCGAGGCCGGCGTCGGCCGCCCACACCGTGCCCGCGCCGCGCAACAGCGCCACCTCGGCGGGGGTGGTGGTGTCACCGGCCGCCGGCATCGAGGTGGCCGTCACCACGCCGGTACCGGACATCCGGGCCAGCCGGCCGAGGGTGTGGCCCGGACCCGATTCGACGAGCACCGGCTGCCCGGCGGCCAGCAGGGCGGCCACTCCGTCGGCGAAGCGCACCGCGGAACGTGCCTGCCGCGCCCAGTACGCCGGATCGACCGCCTCGGCGGGGGTGATCCACGAACCGGTCAGACCGGACAGGAACGGGACGGCCGGTTCGCGCCGCGGCACCGCCGCGACCAGGGCGGTGAACGGCTCGACCATCGGATCGAGCAGCGCGGAGTGGAAGGCGTGCGAGGTGACCAGGCGGCGCCCGCCGGTCTCGGCGGCCAGCTCGTCGATCGCCGCGGCCGGCCCGGCCAGCACACACCGGCCGGGGGCGTTGACCGCCGCCAGGGACAGGCCGTGCCGGAGGGCCAGGGAGCGGGCGGTGTCCTCGTCGGCCTCGACGGCCAGCATGGCGCCGCCCGGCATCCCCGCCATGAGCTGGCCCCGGGCGGCGACCAGGGCGAGCGCGTCCGGCAGGTCGAAGACGCCGGCCAGGCACGCGGCGACCCATTCGCCGACCGAGTGGCCGAGCATCGCGGCGGGGCGTACCCCGACCGACTCCCACCAGCGGGCCAGGGCGTACTCGACGGCGAACAGGGCCGGCTGGGCGAGGTCGGTGCGGGTCAGCGGATCGGTGCCGTCCCGGCGCGGGCCGAGCAGCAGGTCACGCAGCTCGGCGCCGAGGGCGGGATCGAGCAGTTTCAGGCATTCGTCGAGGGTTTCGGCGAAGACCGGGCGGGTGGCGTAGAGGCCCGCGGCCATGCCGGAGTACTGCGTTCCCTGGCCGGGGAAGAGCAGCGCGACCGTGGCCGGCCCGGTTGTCACAGCAGCGCCGGCGCGCGCCAGCTCACCGGCGGCGGCCGCGCCGTCGTCGGCGACCACGAAACTGCGGTGCTCGAAGTGCCGGCGGCGACGCTGCAGCGTGTAGGCGACGTCATCCAGGGCGCTGACGCCGGCCAGCTCGGCGGCCAGCCCGGTGCGGGCCGCGGCCAGCGCCTCCGGGCTGCGGGCGGTGACCGGCAGCAGCACCGGCCGGCCGCCGGGCGCGGTCGTGGCGGACGGCGGCGGCTGCTCCACGATGACGTGCGCGTTCGTGCCGCCGACGCCGAAGGAGCTGACCCCGGCACGCCGCGGCCCGTCCCCGGTGAACGGCCGCGCCTCGGTGATCACCGAGAACGGGCTGCCCGGGTCGGTGTGCGGGTTGCGGCGCCGGAAGTGCAGGCTCGCCGGGATCAGGTCCTCACGGACCGCGAGGATCGCCTTGAGCAGGCCCACCACACCCGAGGCCGCGTTGAGGTGGCCGAGGTTGGACTTCACCGACCCGATCGGGATCGAGCCGGGCGCCGCCCCGGTGAACACCCGGTCCAGGGCGCTCAACTCGATCGGGTCACCGACCGCGGTGCCGGTGCCGTGCGCCTCGACGTAGCCGACCGTGGTGGGGCTGATGCCCGCCGTCCGGTAGGCCTCGGCCAGCACGGCACGCTGCCCGTCGGCGCTGGGCGCGGCGAACCCGACCTTGCCGGCGCCGTCGTTGTTGACCGCCGACGCCAGCAGCACCGCGTGGATCCGGTCGCCGTCGTCCAGCGCGTCGGACAGCCGTTTGAGCACGACCACCCCGACGCCGCTGGTGAAGACGGTGCCGGCCGCGTCGGCGTCGAACGGCCGGCACACCCCGTCCGGGGACTGGATGCCACCGGTCTCGTAGACGTAGCCCCAGTCCTGGGGCAGGCGTACCGACGAGCCGCCGGCCAGGGCGGCGTCGCACTGGTAGTCGAGCAGCGACTGGGCGGCTTGGGCGACCGCGACCAGCGAGGTGGAGCAGGCGGTCTGCACGGTCACCGCGGGCCCGTTCAGGCCCAGGCGGTACGCGACCCGGCTGGTCAGGTAGTCCTTGTCGTTGCCGTGCAGCAGTTCGGCCGGGTACTCGCGCAGCGCGTCGGCGCCGGAGATGCCGGGCAGCAGGTGCAGCGGCAGGTAGCCGTTGAAACCACAGCCACCCCACACTCCGATCCGGCCGCCGAAGTGGTCCGGGTCGATGCCGGCGTGTTCCAGGGCGATCCAGCTCTGCTCCAGGAACAGCCGCTGCTGCGGGTCGAGGTAGGCCGCCTCCCGGCCGGTCATGCCGAAGAAATCCGCGTCGAAGTCCTCGACGGCGTCGATCCGGCCGAACGCCGCGACGTAACCGGGCGGGTCGCCGGGGCCGGCCGGCTGCCGCTCGATGGCGTCGGCGCCGCGGACCAGGTTGGCCCACAGCGTGTCGACGTCGCCGGCTCCGGGGACCCGGCAGGCCATGCCGACCACCGCGATCCGTTCGTCGTCCCAGTCCTGCTCAGGCATTTCGGTGCTCCTGTCGCAGACGGCGGCGACGGTCGGCCCGCCGGCGCGCCCGGTCCTCGTCGGCGTTGTCGTCGTCGTGGCCGGTGCCGCCGGTGTCGGAGCCGTCCGGGGTGGCGAGCACCTGGGCCAGTGCGGCCACGGTGGGGTGGCGGAACAGTTCGACGACCGGCAGGTCCCTGCCGAATTCGGTGTGCAGCGCGGCCCGCATCGCGACCATCAGCAGCGAGTGGCCGCCGAGGTCGAAGAAGTTGTCGGTACGGGCGATGGTGTCCGGGGCGACGCCGAGGAGCCGGGCCCAGAGCCCGGTCAGTGCGGCCTCCGGCCCGGTGACCGGGGTACCCGGGCCCGCCCCGGCGGAGGGGATGGCCAGCAGGCGCCCGGTGTCGACCTTGCCGTTGGGGGTCAGCGGGATCTCCGGGACCACCGCGATCCGCGCGGGCATCTGGTGGCCGGCGAGCGCCGCGGCGGCGTGTGCCCGCAGGTCGGCCGGCGCGATCGGGGCGGTGGTGGTGACGAAGCCGAGCAGAGTGGTCTCGCCCGTGCCGTCGGTGGACGCCACGACGGCGGCCTGCCCGACCAGCGGATGGGTGCGCAGGCAGGACTCGATCTCGGCCGGTTCGACCCGGTACCCGCGGATCTTGACCTGCCGGTCGGCACGCCCGGCGAAGCGGATTTCGCCGTCGGTGCCGAGCCGGCCCAGGTCCCCGGTCCGGTACGAGCGCCCGTCCGGGCCGGTGGTGAACCGGTCCGCGGTCCCGGCCGGATCGCCGAGGTAGCCGTCGGCCAGGTGCGGCCCGTGCACCACGATCTCGCCCAGCTCGTTGACGCCGGCCGGGCTGCCGTCCGGACGTTCGACGACCAGGCGCATCGGGCCGACCCCGCGGCCCAGCGGCACCGCCTGCCCGGGCTGCGTCGCGGTGACCACGTGGTATGCCGGGGCCTGCGGTGTCTCCGTGGCGCCGTAGAAGTTGACGACGGTGGCCGCGGGCGCCAGCCGGCGCATGATCGCCACCTCGTCGCCGGTGAGCCGGTCGCCGCCGAAGAACGCGTACCGCAGGTCGGGCAGGCAGCCGGCCGGCGCCCCGGCGAGCATCCGTGCCGTCGGCGGGGTCAGGTGCAGCACGGTGATCCGCTCGGCGGCCAGCCAGGTGGCGTACGCCGCCGGGTCGGTGAGCTGTCGCGGTGCGGGGATGTGCAGGCCGGCGCCGAGCGACAGCGGCACGAAGACGTCACGCAGCAACGGGTCGTGGCCGAGTCCGGAGGTGAGCGCGAACCGGTCGTCCGGGCCGACCGCGAAGGTCTCGCCGTACCAGGCGGCGAAGTGCGCGAGCGGGCCGTGCGGTGCGGCCACCGCCTTGGGTTCGCCGGTGGAGCCGGACGTGAACGCCACGTGGGCGAGGGTGTCCGGGGTGACGGTGACCGCGGGGGCGTCGGCGCCGGGCACCCGCGGCAGGTGGGCGGCGTCCAGGTCGGCGACCGCGCCGAGCAGGCGTTCGCGGTCGACGATCCGCCGGTCCGGCAGGGCCGGGTCGAGGACGGCGAACGCACCCCCGGCGCGCAGCACCGCGAGCAGGGCCGTCACCAGGCCGGGATGGCGGGCGCCGCGTACGGCCACCGCCGTCCCCGGCCGGACCTCCCCGGCGGCCAGCCACGCCGCGAGCCCGGCGCTGTCCCGGGCCAGCTGCCCGTAGGTCACCGTGCCACCGGCCCACACCAGGGCCGGCCGCTGCGGTGTGCTGGCGGCGACGCGCAGGAACGGCTCGGGCACCGTGCCGTGAGCCGTCGCGGGCGCCGCCGCCGGGACCGGCCGGGCGCCGATGGTGAGCTGGTCGATCGGGGTCCGCGGCGCCCGGGCGGCCTGCCGCAGGACCTCGTGGACCTGCTCCAGCAGCTCCCGGGCGGTGCCGGGCGTGAACAGGGTCGCGTCGTAGACCAGGTCGAGGGTCAGCCCCCGGTCGTGCGGTTTGGCGTACAGGGTGAGGTCGTAGCGCGGCGCCACGTCCTCGGCCTCGGCGAGTTCCAGTCGTAGCCCGGGCACCGTGGCGTCGAACGGCTCCAGGTTGATCATGTTGAACAGGACCTGGAAGATCGGCGTGCGGTCCAGGTCCCGGGCCGGGGCCAGCCGCTCCACGATCCGCTCGAACGGCACGTCCTGGTGTTCGTCGGCGCCGAGCGCGGCCTGCCGGACCCGGCCGAGCAGGTCGGTGAAGGCGGGGTTGCCGGCGGCGTCGGTGCGTACCACGACGGTGTTGACGAACAGGCCGATGCTGTCCTCGATGTCGCTGCGCGAGCGCCCGGCGACCGGCATGCCCACGACCACGTCCGGCTGGCCGGCCCACCGCGACAGCACCACCTGGTAGGCGGCGAGCAGCACCATCGACAGCGTGGCGTGCGCCGGCCGGGCCAGCTGTTCCAGCGCGGTGACCAACTCGGGGCCGAGCTCCCGGCCGGCCCGGCCGGCGCGGCGCTCACCGGACCGGCCGCGGGGGTGGTCGGTGGGCAGGTCCAGGGTGGGCGGCGCCCCGGCGAGCCGGGACTCCCAGTACGCGATCCCGGCGGCTCCCGGCTCGGCGTCCTGACGGGCCCGCTGCCAGGCGGCGAAGTCCGCGTACTGGACGGCCGGCGCCGGCGTGGACCCGGCCGCCCGGTACTCGGCGAGCAGCTCGCGAACCAGCACCCGCATCGACCAGCCGTCGGCCGCGATGTGATGCACGGCCAGCAGTGCCACGTACCGGTCGGCGGCGGTCCGCAGCAGGTGGGCCCGGGCCGGGCCGCGGGTCAGGTCGAACGGCTCGGTGTCGAACACGGTCCGGATCCGGTCGAGTTCGCTGTCCCGCTCGGAGTCCGGCAGCGTGGTCAGGTCGGTCAGCGGCAGCGGCTCGGGATCACCGTCGGTGACGATCTGCCGCGGTGCGCCGTCCACCAGCACGTACCGGGTGCGCAGGATCTCGTGCCGGCCGACCACGGTGGCCAGCGCGGCCCGCAGGCGGGTGACGTCGAGGTCGCCGGTGAACCGCAGCTCGCCGGAGAGCCGGTAGGCCTGGTCACCGGGGCGCAGCTGCTCCATGAACCACAGCCGCTGCTGGGCGAAGGACAGCGCCATGCCGGCCGGGTCGCGGGGCAGCCGCGGGATGCCGTCGCCGGCTCCCGCGCCGGCCCGCCGCCGCACCAGATCGGCCAGGCCGCGTACGGTCGGCGCGTCGAAGATCTCGTGCAGGTGCAGGTCGGCGTGGCAGCGCTCGCGGATCCGCGCGACCAGGCGGGTGGCCAGCAGCGAGTGGCCGCCCAGATCGAAGAAGTCGTCGTCGGGCCCGACCGCCGGTACGCCCAGCACCTCCTGCCAGATCTCGGCGATCTGCCGCTCCTGCTCGGAGCCCAGCGGTGTGGCCGTCGTGTCCGCCGCCCCGCCGACCTCCGGGTCGGGCAGCAGATCGCGGTCGGCCTTGCCGTTGGGGTTGAGCGGGAAGGCGTCCAGCACGGTCACGAACGACGGGACCATGTTCGGCATCAGCCGCTCGGCGAGCCAGTCGCGCAGGCCGGCCGGGGTGACCGGGCCGTCGTAGCCGCGGTCCGGCACGACGTAACCGAGCAGCCGCAGCTCCCCGCTCGGCGCGGGGCGGGCCAGGACGACGGCCTCGTGCACGCCCGGATGGTCGGTGAGCGCGGCCTGGACCTCGCCCGGCTCGGTGCGTACCCCGCGGATCTTGACCTGGTGGTCGTTGCGGCCCAGGTAGTGCAGCCGCCCGTCGACGCCGTAGCGGACCCGGTCGCCGGTCTTGTAGAGGCGGGCGCCGGGTCTGTCCGAGTACGGGTGCGGCACGAACCGGTCGGCGGTCAGGTCGGGCCGGCCCTGGTAGCCGCGGGTGACGCCGGTGCCGCCGACGTAGAGCTCGCCGACCACGCCGATCGGGACCGGCTCCAGGTACTCGTCGAGGACGTAGAGCTCGGTGCCGGCGACCGGCCGGCCGACCGCCGGGGTGCGCCCGTCGGGCACGCAGTGCTCCACTGTGCAGAACACGGTGATCTCGGTGGGGCCGTAGGCGTTGACGATGCGCCGGCCCGGCGCCCAGGTGCGGACGATCTCGGCCGAGATCGCCTCGCCGACCGAGGTCAGCTCGGTGACGGTGGGCAGCTCGGCGGGGTCGAGGGTGGCCAGCACCGAGGGGGTGGCGCACAGGCCGGTGATGGCGTGCCGGCGGATCGTGTCGACCAGCGGCGGCCCGGGGCGCAGCTGGGCGCGCGGCAGCACGTACAGGGTGGCGCCGGTGGTGAGCGCCATGACGTATTCCCAGGTGCTGACGTCGAAGCTGATCGAGGAGTTCTGCAGGATCCGGCGTTCCGGGTCGGGGTCGAAGCCCTGCCGGTGGGCGAGGTCCAGGTCCACCACACCGCGGTGTTCCACCATGACGCCCTTGGGCCGGCCGGTGGAGCCGGAGGTGTAGATGACGTAGGCGAGGTTGGCGCCGGTGGGCTCGGGGACGTCCGGCAGTGTGGCGGGCACCTCGTGCGGCTCCTCGAGCAACAGCACCGGCACATCGCCGACCGGCAGCCGGGCGGCCAGGTCGGCGGTGGTGAGCAGCAACGCGACGGCCGAGTCGGCCATCATGTACTCCAGCCGTCTCGGCGGGTAGCCGGGGTCCATCGGGACGTAGGCGCCGCCGGCCATCATCGTGCCGAGCATGCCGACGAGCAGGTCGGCCCGGCCGTCGACGCTGAGGCCGACCTTGACCTCGGGTCCCACTCCGTGGCCCCGCAGCACTGCGGCGAGCCGGCGCGACTCGTCGATCAGCTCCCGGTAGGTCAGGCTCCGGTCGCCGCCGACCACCGCGATCCGATCCGGGTCACGGCGCGCCTGGGCCTCGATCAGATGGTGGACGCAGTCGCCGGGCCCGGCGATGCCGTCGTCCGGCCGGTTCCAGCCGCGCAGCACGAGGTCGCGTTCGGCGCCGGGCAGCAGCGGCAGCAGGCCGGTGTCGTCGGCCGGGCGGGCCGCGCAGGCGCGGGCCAGGACCTGGAGATGACCGGCCATCCGCTCGGCGGTGCCGGCGTCGAACAGGTCGACGGCGTAGCGCAGCGAGCAGTACGAGACGCCGTCGACTTCTTCGACGAACAACGCCAGGTCGTGCTCACTGCCGTGGGCCGGCACCTCGTAGGGGCGCAGCACGATGTCACCGACCGGGATGCGCAGGTCGGTGAAGCCGGTGCCGAGCAGTGACAGGCCACGCCCGGCGTCGGCGACCACGGTCTCGTAGTGGAACGCGACGTCGAACAGGACGGTGGCGCCGTCGGCACGCGACTCCGCGGTCTGCTGCAGGACCAGCGGGAACGGGTAGTCCTGGTGGCTCATGGCGCCGAGCACGGACTCGCGGACCCGGCTCAGCAGGTCACCGAACGTGTCGCCGGGCCGCACGCCGGTCCGGATGGCGCTCATGTTGGCGAAGTAGCCGACCACGTCACGGAAGGCCGCCTGGTCACGGTTGGCGGTGGCGGTGCCGATCCACACGTCGCGCTGGCCGCTGTACCGCGACATCAGCAGGCTGAAGACGGCGAGCAGCGACATGTACGGGGTGCAGCCGTACCGGCGGGCGGTCTCGCGCAGGGCGGAGGTCAGTTCCCGGTCGAGGGTGAACGAGCAGGCGGCGGCACGGTGGGACGGGCGCGCCGGGCGGGGCCGGTCGGTGGGCAGGTTCAGGCGGGTGACCTCGCCGCCGAGCCGGTCGGCCCAGTACGCGGCCGCGGCCACCGCCTCCGGTCCGTCCAGCCACTGCTGCTGGCGGCGCACGTAGTCGAGGTAGCCGGCGGCGGGTGGCCGCTGCTCGGTGGCGCCCGCGTAGAACCGGCCGAGGTCCTCGGCCAGCAGCCCGAACGACCACAGATCGGTGGCGATGTGGTGGGAGGCCAGCAGGAGCAGGTGGGTGCCGTCGTCGAGGCGGCCGATCCGGGCGCGCAGCATCGGGTCGGCGGCCATGTCGAACGGCTTCTCGGTGAACTCCAGGACCGCGGCGTCGATCCCGGCCGGGTCGAGGCCGGTGAGGTCGGCGACGGTGAAGTCGGCGGCCATCGTGGCGTGCACCCGCTGCCGCAGCTCGCCGTCGGCCAGGGCGAGGGTGGTGCGCAGCGCCGGGTGGCGGTCCAGGACCCGCTGGAACGCGGTCCGCATGGCGTCGATGTCCAGCGGTCCCTCGATGCGGGCGGCGCCGGCGAGGTGGTAGGCGGGACTGCCCGGATGCAGCTGGTCGAAGAGCCACAGGGCCCGCTGTCCGGCGGAGACGGGCTGTCCGGCGTCGGCCCGGGCGGCCCGGGCGCGCAGCATCTCGCGCAGAAGTTCGCGCCGGTCCGCGGCGACGGTGTCGACGGTGTCGACGGTCACGAGAGGTCTCCCGAGGTCTCGGCGAGGCGTTCGAGCAGGGCGTCGACGTCGTCCCCGGAGAGGTCGTCCATCGTGGCCAGAAGACGTTCGACGGCGCGCGGGTCGTCGAGATCGGGCAGACCCGGGCCGGGCTCGGCGGAGCCGGTCTCACCGACACGGCGGCTGAGATCCGCGGCGAGGTCGTCGATGTTGTCGCCGCGCAGCAGTTGCACCACCTTGATCTCGGTGTGCAGGTCCGCCTCGAGCCGGCGTTGCAGTTCCAGGCCCATGATCGAGTCGACGCCGAGGTGGTTGAGCGACCGGGTGGTGTCGACCCGGCCGGCCGGAATTCGCAGAACCCGCGCGACCGCGGTCCGTACCAGCTCGGTGACGGCCACGATCCGGTCGGCGGCGTCCATGGCGGCGAGCGCCGCCAGGGCGGAGGGGTCGCCGGCCGCACCGGTGGCGGTGTTCTCCTGCCGGGCGAGTTCGGCGAGCACGTCGGCGGTGACCGGCTGCAGCACCAGACGGCCGGCCTCGGCCAGGACCCGGCCGTCCTCGGCGAGCACCATGGCGGGGCGGGCCGGCAGGCCGTCGTCGCGGGTCTCCGGACGGCCCAGGTGCAGCCAGCGGGCCGGGATCCGCTCGGTGTCGCGGGGAGCGTACAGGGCGGCGCACTCGAACGGCAGGAACACCTGGTGCGGGCCGGCGGCGGCGAGGACCGCGCCGTGCAGCATCAGGTCCACCAGCGAGCGGGCGGTGCCGGCGGGCGCCGGGCGCAGGTCGATCAGCAGCTCACCGTGCGGGCCGTCGGCGATCCGGGCGGCCGGCCGCGAGCGCGAGGTCAGACCCAGGGCGACCAGATGGCCGTACGCCGTGTCGGCCGACCGGTCCGGCCCGCAGCGTGCCCGCAGCGCCGCGACGTCCATCCGGTCACAGCCGTCGGTCGCGTCGTCGAGCCGGGCGGTGGCCTGTGTCGTCCAGGTGCCGGCCGAGCCGAGCCGTACGTCGACGGTCTTCTCACCGGTCGGGACGGCCACGTAGCTCTCGTCGGGCGCGGTCAGCCGGGCGCCGACCTCCAGCCGCACGGTGATCCGGCGGGAGTCGCCGGCCGGCACGAGCGCACCGAGCGCGGTGTGCGCGGCCAGCGCGAACGACGCCAGCGGCGTGCCCTGCCAGGCCAGCCGGCCGGGTTCGGCCCGGCGCGCCGGCGCCGCCCGCCACAGTCGCAGCCCGGACGTGGGCCCGGCCGGGGCGGGGCGGGCCGCGGCCGGCGGGTCCAGTGTCACGGCCCGTCGGCCGGGCACCGCCAGGGCGGAGAAGTCGAGTGCGTGGCCCGCCTCGTAGAGACGGGCCGCGGTGGTCAGCAGGTCGGCCCGTTCGTCGCCGTCGCGACGCAGCGTCGGCACGACGAGCGAGGCGGCGGCCGGCCCGGCGGAGCGGGCCAGGCAGTCGATCAGGGAGGGGGTGAGCGTGGGGTGCGGGCCGACCTCGACGAAGGTGCGGTAACCGCGGGCCGCGAGCTCGTCGACGGCCTGCCGGAACATCACCGGCCGGGCCACGTTCAGGGCCCAGTAGGCGGCGTCCAGCTCGGTCGCCGATACCTCGGTGCCGGTGACGGTGGAGACGAACAGCGCACCGATCGCCCGCGGGTGCAGGAAGTCCGCCTGCCGGCCCAGCTCGGCGGCGGTGGCGTCCATCCGGCTGCTGTGGAAGGCGATGTCGCCGGGCAGCATCCGGGCGAAGTGTTCCTCGGCGGACAGTTGCCGTACCAGCTCGGTGACGGTCTGCTCGCCGCCGGCGACGAGGGTCGAGGCGGGGCCGTTCCAGCCGGCGATCTCGGCGTCGCCACCGGCCGCGACGATCCGGTCGGCGGCCTCGTCGGCGGGGACACCGAGCAGCGCGGTACGCCCGGTTCCGTCGGCCGAGCGCATCAGCGCTCCGCGCAGGCCGGCCAGGCGCAGGGCGTCAGCGAGCGGCAGCGCTCCGGCGGCGGCCGCGGCGGCGATCTCACCGAGGCTGTGCCCCACGTACGCGCCGGCGTTCAGCCCCCAGTGGGCCAGCTGCCGGGCGACCGCGACCTGCAGGGCGACCAGGACCGGCTGCAGCACGGCGGGGTCGTTGATCCGGCCGTCCGGCGACAGGGCGGCCAGCACCTCCAGCAGGGACCAGCCGCTGATGGCGCGCAGCAGGTCGTCGCATTCGTCGAGGAGGTCGCGGGCCACCGGCTCGGAGGCGTACAGGCCCCGGCCCATTCCGGGCCATTGGTTGCCCTGCCCGGAGAAGACCAGCGCGACCGGTCCCGGTGTGCCGCTGTCGGCGGTGCTCTCGGAGGCCAGGCCGGCGAGCCATTCCCGGGCCTGCGGCACATCGGTGACCACCTGGGCCCGGCGCCGGCGGCCGTGTGGCCGCAGCGCTCCCGCGGTGTAGGCGAGGTCACCGAGGTCGGCGCCGCCCCGGTCGAGCAGCGCCCGGTAGTAGTCGGCCAGTTCCACCAGCGACCGTGGGTCGTCGCCGGAGACCGGCAGCAGCACAGCGGTGCCGTTGCCGGATCGTTCGCTGATTCCCCCGCGCACGTGTCATTCCTTCCGTGGGCAGCAGCCGGACCGGGACGCCGTGGGCACGGCGGCCCGCGGCCCGGTGCTGTCGAGGTGTTTCACCGGCGCTCGGCCGGCATCGCGGCCGCCGAGCGGCGGCCGCCGTCACGCGTCGCGCCGGCCCGGTGGCCGGCGGACTGCTGTCAGGCGACGGCGCCCGTGGCGGCCGCCGCGTCCTCGGCGAGCTGGGCGTCGATCTGACGGCGGATCTCGGCGAGGGTCTGCTCCGGGTCCCACTCGCCCTTGGCCTCGATGGCCTTGCCGTCCTGGAAGCGGCACCAGCTGGTGTAACTCACCTTGAACCGCTTGCCGGTCGGCGCGAAGCCCATCATCGGGCCGACGTGCACCCCGGCCATCGTCCACGCCAGGTGGACGGTGTCGTCCTCCCAGCGCACGACGGTCGCGGTGTACACCGGCTGCAGCTTCTCCCGCAGCTCGGTGATGCCGGCCCGGATGCCCTCGAGGTCGTCACCGGTGGCGTCGAGCTTCAGCGCCGACTCGTCGGTGTGCGTGATGAAGTCCGGGTGGATGAACTCACCCAGGCGGTCGATGTTCCCCTTGTTGAGCACTTCCTCGACGTAGACCGCGAGCACTTTCTCGCAGACGGAACGGTCTTCCCCCATGATTCCACCTCATCTAATTGAGAACGGTCGATTAACTGTTCACCCCGATTCAGGGGCGGCGCGATCGGCTGCCGGTTAGGTACCAAACCGGGCATGACCGCCTCATTGCGGCAGGTCCTGCACGTACTTCGCAGAACGAACACGATACTTGCGGTTTCAATTGTTTTTGCCGCCGGAATGCGGCGGCACCGCGAAGGAATTTGACATGGTTGGTCTAGCACGACGCACCGCCCTCATCAATGTGATGAGCATCACATTGACCGGGCATACGGGCTAGCTGTCCTACGCCGTAGAGTCGGCGATCGACAAGTGCGGCGAAAGGTTCGGGGACCTTTACGCGGCGGCAGATGGACTGCAGCACTGCCACCAAACGGTGAATTCAGCCTTTCTGTTCCGGACCCGGCCTTCCATCGGCCATGGCGAAACCTTTGGCAAATGGTTTCGGGGACAGGAGCCAGTGCGATGAATGGTGACCACGATTCCGCGGTGGCGGTAGTCGGCCTTGCCTGCCGACTCCCCCAGGCACCGGACGTGCCGGCGCTGTGGGCCCTGCTCGAGGGCGGTGCCAGTGGCATTTCCGACTGGCCGGCCGACCGGTGGGCGCCCGCCGCACCGATCGATCCGGACCGTCTTCCGCCCACCCGCCGCGGCGGGTTCATCGCCGATCCGGCCGCCTTCGACGCGGCCTTCTTCGGCATCTCCCCACGCGAAGCCGACATGCTCGACCCCCAGCAGCGACTCGCTCTCGAGCTGGGCTGGGAGGCCCTGGAAAACGCCGGCGTCCGGCCCGCCACCCTGGCCGGCAGCCGCACCGGGGTCTACCTGGGCACGATGGCCGGCGACTACGCGACAGTGGTGCACGACCAGGGGCCGGACGCCGTCACACCCCACACCGTGGCCGGTCTGACCAGGGGGATCATCGCCAACCGGCTGTCCTACACGCTCGGCCTGCGGGGCCCCAGCCTGACCGTCGACTCGGCCCAGTCGTCGTCTCTGGTCGCCGTGCACCTGGCCGTCGAGGGCCTGGCGCGCGGCGAGTGCGATCTCGCCCTGACCGGTGGGGTCAACCTGCTGCTCGCGCCAGAGAGCACCCTGGCCGCCGCCCGGTTCGGCGGCCTCTCACCGGACGGCGAGTGCTACACCTTCGACGCCCGCGCCAACGGGTACGTGCGCGGCGAGGGCGGCGTCATGATGATGCTCAAGCCGCTGGAACGCGCGCTCTCCGACGGCGACCGGATCTACTCGGTAATTTGGGGTAGCGCGGTCAACAATGACGGCTCGACCGACGGCCTCACCATCCCTGACCAGACAGCTCAAGAGGATGTCATCCGCGCGGCGTGGAAGCGCGCCGAAATCGACCCGGGTCAGGTTGGTTACGTCGAGACGCACGGCACGGGAACAAAAGTTGGTGATCCGATTGAAGCTGCCGCTCTGGGCGCCACATACGGCCGCCATCGCCCGCCCGCCGAGCCCCTTCTGATCGGCTCGATAAAGACGAATATTGGACACCTCGAGGGTGCCGCGGGCATCGCCGGGCTATTGAAAGCGGTTCTGAGTGTGCAACACTCAACGCTGCCGGCCCAGCTGAACTTCGCGCACCCAAATCCGTCGATTCCGTTTAGCGAATATAACGTTTTGGTTAACACGGAGAGGTTTCTCTGGCCACCGGAACGGGGACCACTGATTGCCGGTGTCAGTTCCTTCGGCATGGGCGGCACCAACTGCCATGTAATCATTTCCGGCCTGCCCGCCCAGATGGCGGGATCGAACTCATCGGTAACTTCGTCCGCCGGTCCGTTCCCGTTGCCGATTTCCGGGCGGGGCACGGACGCCCTCCGCGCACAGTCCGGGCAGCTCAGCCGCCTTTGGGCCGACCGTCCCGGCATCGACCGCCGGGACGTCGCCCACGCGCTGGCCACCACGCGCACCGCGTTCGAGGACCGCGCCGTCGTCCTCGGTGACGGCGACCCTCGTGCCGCGTTGACCGCGCTCGCTGAGGGCCGCCGGTCCGCCGATGTCGTGACCGGCCGCGTGCTGACCGGAAACGGGCCACGCGTGGCGTTCCTCTTCACCGGGCAGGGCAGCCAGCAGCACCGGATGGGCGCGGATCTGCACGCCCGTTTCCCGGTGTTCGCCGCCGCGCTGGACGAGGCGTGTGCCGGGTTCGACGCCGAATTCGGGGTCGCGCTGCGCGACATCATGTTCGCCGCCGACGACTCCCGGCTGCACGAGACCTTGTTCACCCAGGCCGCGCTCTTCTCCTTCGAGGTGGCCATGGCCCGGCTGCTGGAGTCGTGGGGCGTACGGCCCGGAATCCTGGCCGGCCACTCGATCGGCGAGATCGCCGCGGCGCACGTCGCCGGAGTCTTCTCCCTGCCCGACGCCGTCCGGCTGGTCGCGGCCCGGGGCCGGCTCATGCAGGCACTACCCACCGGCGGCGCCATGGTCGCGGTCGAGGCGTCCGCCGAGGACGTGCAGCCCTACCTGGCCGGACACGAGTCCGCGGTGAGCCTCGCCGCGGTCAACGGCCCCACCTCGGTCGTCCTCTCCGGCAGCCGGGACGCCGTCGACGAGGTGGTCCGGCTGCTCGACGGGCAGGGTCGGCGCACCCACCGGCTCCGGGTCAGCCACGCCTTCCACTCGGCGCTGATGGATCCGATGCTCGACGCGTTCCGCGAGGTGGCCGAGAGCATCTCCTATGCCGCGCCGGAGCGCACCCTGATCTCGAACCTGACCGGTACGGTGGCCGACCCCGGCGAGATCCGCCGGCCCGGTTACTGGGTCCGGCACGTCCGGGAGACGGTGCGGTTCAGCGACGGTGTCGCCGCGATCGCCGCCGGCGGTGTGACCGACATGGTGGAGATCGGACCGGACGCCGCCCTGACCGCGATGGCCGCGGCCGTCCTGACCGACACCGGCATCGTCGTCGCCGCGGCCCGCCGCCGCGACCAGGACGAGATCCGCACCGTCGTGGCGGCGGCCGCCGGCCTCCACGTCCGGGGCACAGAGCTCGACTGGACCGCTCTCCTCGGCGGTCCCGGCCGCCGGATCGACCTTCCCACCTACGCCTTCCAGCGCAAACGCCACTGGGTACGGCCCGGGAGCGGAACCCGGCGCCCGGCACCCACCACCGGCGTACCGGCAGCCGACACCGGCCCGGCCGAATCGCCGGCCACCCGGCCGGGCACCCTCGGCCGGCCGGAACTGGCCCGGATCATCCGGGCGGCGGCCGCGCAGATCCTCGGCCACGACGATCCGGCTACTGTGGACCTGGACCGGAGCTTCAAGGATCTCGGCTTCGAGTCGCTGTCCGGTGTCGAACTGCGCAACCTCCTCGTCGCCGACACCGGTGCCTCCCTCCCGGCCGGCCTCATCTACGACTACCCGACCCCGCAGCTGCTCCTGGACCACCTCACCGGCGCCGCCGCCACCCGCGCACGCACACCTGTGGCCGGCATGCCCGACGAGCCGATCGCGATCGTCGGCATGGCCTGCCGGCTACCCGGCGGCGTGTCCACCCCCGAACAGCTGTGGCAGATGCTCGCCGACGGCCGCGACGCCATCGGCGACTTCCCCACCAACCGCGGCTGGGACCTCGACACCCTCTACCACCCCGACCCCGAACACTTCGGCACCAGCTACACCCGCCACGGCGGCTTCCTGCACGACGCCGACCAGTTCGACCCCAACTTCTTCGGCATGAGCCCCCGCGAAGCCCTCGCCACCGACCCCCAGCAACGCCTCCTCCTGGAAACCAGCTGGGAAACCCTCGAACGCGCCGGCATCGACGCCACCGCCCTGCGCGGGTCCTCGACCGGGGTGTTCGTCGGGGCGACCGCCGCCGACTACGGCCCGAGACTGGCCAACGCCGGGCCGGGCGTGGAGGGGTATCTGTTGACCGGGACGAGTGTCAGTGTGGCGTCGGGCCGGGTGGCGTACACCCTCGGTCTGGAGGGCCCGGCCGTCACCCTGGACACCGCCTGCTCGTCGTCGCTGGTCGCGATCCACCTCGCCGCCCAGTCGCTGCGCAGCGGAGAATGCGATCTCGCCCTGGCGGGCGGGGCGATGGTGATGGCCACCCCCGGCATGTTCCTGGAGTTCTCGCGGCAGCGGGGTCTGTCCGTCGACGGCCGGTGCAAGGCGTTCGCCGACGACGCCGACGGCACCGGCTGGGCCGAAGGCGCCGGCATGCTGCTGCTGGAGAAGCTGTCCGACGCCCAAGCCAACGGCCACCCGATCCTCGCCGTCATCCGCGGCACCGCGATCAACCAGGACGGCGCCTCCAACGGACTCACCGCACCCAACGGCCCCGCCCAACAACGCGTCATCCAGCAGGCGCTGGCCAACGCGGGTCTGTCACCCGACGACATCGACGCCGTCGAGGCCCACGGCACCGGCACCCGACTCGGCGACCCCATCGAAGCCCAAGCACTGACGGATGCGTACGGCACGGGCCGCCAGCGGCCGCTGTGGCTCGGCTCCCTCAAGTCGAACATCGGGCACACCCAAGCCGCCGCCGGAGTCGCCGGAGTCATCAAGATGACCCTCGCCCTGCAAAACCAGCAACTACCCCAAACCCTGCACGTCGACACGCCAACCAGCCACATCGACTGGAACGACAACGCTCTCGCGCTCCTGACCGAGCCCCAGCCCTGGCCGACCGGGTCCGTCAAACGCCGGGCGGGCATCTCGTCCTTCGGCATCAGCGGCACCAACGCCCACCTCATCCTCGAAGAAGCACCCACCACACAACCGATCGACACCACCCCGGACTCCCAGGCCCTCACCCGCGGTGCCGTGCGACAGCGCCAAGTGCTGGCCTTCAGCGCCAAAACCGAGACAGCACTACACGCCTACGCCCACAACCTCGCCAACTACCTACACCACAACAACGAAACCGGACTCGCCGGACAACTCGCCACCCGCACCACCTTCACCCACCGCGCCATCACCACCCCCACCGACCTACGCCACAACCAATACACCACCGGCACCACACGCGGAAAACTCGCCATCCTCTTCACCGGCCAAGGCGCCCAACACCCCAACATGCACCACATCACCCACCCCACCTTCACCCACCACCTCAACCAGATCCTCACCCACTTCAACCCCGAACTACGCACCGCCATGACCACCAACGACA